>JAGVXS010000027.1 GCA_018303685.1 Candidatus Woesearchaeota archaeon | reverse complement strand
CATAGTATATTAGATACCTAAACTACTATATAAATATTTCGGTATCTAAAAATATAGATACCTAATATATAGTTTTCGGTATCGAAAAGTTTATATACTTGTTAGATACCTAACTCAAATATGAGGCTACAAAGTCAAATAAGTAGGGAATACAAAGGCACAAAATACGAAAAGTTTTGGATTGTTATTCCTTCTAAATTGATAGAGAAATTAGGCTGGAAAACTGGACAAGAGCTTAATGGGGATTTAAAGAATGAAAAATTAATTATACAGAAAGAAGATTGGGAGGATTGAAAATGTCAAATCAAAAATGTAAATATTGTGGAAGTGAAGATTTAAGTTTAAGGTCAAAAAAACTGAAGCAGTTAGGTAGTAATAAAATGATAATGGCAGAAATAAAATGTAATGATTGTGGTAGGTCACAACCAAAAAATTAATTTTTTTATTCTCTTTTATACCTTCTAACTTAACAGCTCATTAATCTCTAAGTGTTTCGAAAACGTGAATAATATAACCAATTAGTAAAAAACCCAATAATAGGCATATTGAAAAAACTAGGGGTATAAAAATAGATTTTAGCCATATAATTAGTAAAACAAAAACAACTAACCATCCACTAAAAATACCTTTCCCTGTAATCTTTTCCATTACCATTTTATCATCCCTCCCTTTTTTTCTCTTTCTATTTAAGCTTTTACTAATCTTCATTTGTAAAACCACAGTTTTCTTGTTTTTTAGGTTTAAATACCCTATGTGAAGATATCCAATGGTCAGCCTTTTAGGTGACGCTAACTTGACAGCTCATTTTTGGGTAAACTTTATAAAGGGGCAGTTTTACCAGCATAATATGTTCTAGGTTTCTTTACTTTGGTGAATGCCTAGTTCGGGTACTAACATGTCAAAAGAAGACGATACAATTTTTGCCCTGAGGACGACTGCAAACAGGGAGGACCAGGTTATGGACTTTGTGGCGAGCAACGCCCAGAAGAAAAAAATCGAGGTTTACTCAGTAATAAGGCCGCATGGCATGAGGGGTTATATTTTCATAGAGGCAGCCACAAAGACAGATGCAGAGCAGGCAGCCTTCAACATCCCGTATGCAAGGGGCATTTTGGCGCATCCTGTGAAATATTCAGAGATAGAGCACATGCTTGAGCAGGTAAAGCACGAGATGAACATACAAAAGAGCGACATTGTTGAAATCATCTCAGGGCCTTTCAAGAGGGAAAATGCAAAGGTCACAAGGATTGACAAGACAAAGGAAGAGGTTGTTGTTGAGCTGCTTGAAGCCGCTGTCCCAATCCCCATAACAGTCAAGATGGACGCTGTCAAGGTCGTAAGAAGGGAGACAGACACTCCAGAAACAAAAAAGGAAGAGGATAGCGGGGAAGAAGAAGGCTTGTAAAGATTTTTAAACAAAGGTTTGTTACAATAGCATATTACTCATCAAAATGCCAAAGGAAAAAGTCGAGGTTTTGGTTGAAGGCGGAAAAGCCACTGCAGCGCCTCCGTTAGGGCCTGCACTTGGACCCATGGGCGTCAACATAGGGCAGGTTGTATCAGACATAAACAAAAAGACTTCTTCATTTCAGGGAATGCAGGTGCCTGTCAAGATTTTCATAGACAAGGAAACAAAGCAGTACGAAATCATTATCGGGACTCCCCCAGCTTCCGGCTTAATCAAGAAAGAGGCAAATCTCGAGAAAGGAAGCGGAAAGGCAAAGCACGAAATGGTTGCTGACATTCTCATTGAGCAGGTCATTAAAATTGCAAAGATGAAGGAGACTGCAACATTAGGAAAATCGTTGAAGGAAAAAGTAAAGGAAATAATCGGAACATGCCAGTCAATGGGCATTCTTGTTGAGGGAAAGCCTGCAAAAGACACTATTAAAGATGTTGATGCCGGCTTGTTTGACGAGGAAATTAGGCTTGAGAAAACAGAGCTTAGCGCAGAGGAGCTTGCAAAGCTTGAGGAAGAGAAGAAGAGGCTGGCAGAGGAGCTTGCAAAGAGAAAAGCAGAGTTCGAGAAGATTGCAAAGGATATTATTGCGCAGATGGCAGGCAAGCCTCGTGGAGAAATCAAAGCCAAGCTTGTGCTTGCCGGCATTCCAGATGACATGATAAAGGAATTGCTGCCTGTTGAGGGAGTTGCAGCGGCAGGGGCTGCGCCCGGAGCGGCGCCTGCAGCGGGAGCGGCTGCGCCTGCAGCAGAAGCCAAGAAAGAAACTCCGAAGAAGGAAGAGAAGAAGAAATAAGCCTATAATATTTGTTCAGTCTTTTTTATTTCAACACTTAAATTCTTTAAAATATCCAGAATTCTTTGCTTTTCTTTTCCCAGCCCTTTCCAGTCCAATAGTATAAAATTAACTTTCTCGGCTGTTTTTTCCATTGATTGCTTTATGAGATTTTCATTCAAATCCTGCAAATGATATTTAGGGCAGATATGTGAAACTGCAATATCTGTTCTTAACAGGATTTTGTTGAAATTAGAGCAGTAGTGCGGGCCGCCGATGCCGACTGCAATTTTATGGCTATTGCCTTCGTTGCTTAATGCGTTTATTATTGCTTTTGCAATTATTTCTCCATTTTCCCTGCCGCTCCATTCTTTCTCAGTGCTGCCTATTTCAATAAAAACAGCCGGCTTTTCAACATAAGGGCCGTGGTGAGTGGCTTCCAAAGTGATTTCATAATCCGGCTTTTCCATTCCTGCATTGCCCAGCCCGACAAACAGATTTTTCAATAAAACCGCAGATGAAAAGCACAATGTTTTTTCCCTGCCACCTAAATCTGCGCTGCCAAAATTCCCAATCGGATGCGCTGTAAAAGAAGGGGTGTTTTCCTTTGAGCGGTGCTTTGATGCAAAAATAAAGAAATCCGCATTGATTTTTTTGTCAATGTTTTCTGCAAAGATTAAGCCGTCATTGATTAAATATGATTTTATGGTTTTATTTTTAATTTTGCTAAATTGATAAACATCATTTCCGTTAAATTTCTCATTTGTTTTTTGAAAGTTGAACAATTCAAGCAAATTGTTTCTTATGTTGATTCCTGCCAAGTCTTTGGAAGAGGCGATGATGGCGATGACTTGCATTTAAAAGACTAATTAGATGTAGTTTAAATTGTTTTTTGTAGTGTTGTAATTAGTCCCACTTCTTTAAGCATATCATATAGTGGCTTCCTGACTAACCTTTCCAAATCTGAGAGACCTTGGGATATATCCGGATTTTCCAGTGCACGGAAATATTGCTGTTCTACTTCAAATAATCTCCGTACTGATTCATCATCACATTCAAATCTATCTAGTTTTCCTCCTTGGTGCATTTTTCTTACTCTTAAGATGTTGTGTTGGCTAAGCGGCATTTTGCGGTCTCCAAGCAGAGACATGCGTATTGCTACAGCAACATCATGTTCAGGACTGTAGAATACACTAATTTTAGGTCCTATGGGAGACTTGTCAAGAGGAATAACATCTATATACACTTCCATTTATTTCAATAATTCGTAAAAGTATAAAAACGTTGTTGTCTAAGATATTTAAATTTAAAATCAATAAGTATTTAAATAGGTAATAAAATAAGTATTTTCTGTTGTTTTTAAAGATTTAAAAGATATTTAATCACTAAATTTATAAATAAGTATTTTATTAAGTAAAAAAATAAGTAACATGGAGTTCAAAAGAAAGCTTTACAGGCGAGGCTCTAGCTTTGAGACAACTATCCCTATGCCTATCCTTCTCATGCTTGACAAGAACAAGAAGTACAATGTCATTTTCGCTTATGACGATGAAGCCAACAAGTGGTACATAAAGTTCGAGGATGTGGGAGGTGGGAAATAAGGTTTTGATTAAAAATTTATCCGGGGATGCAATAAAAATTCAACAAACAATGAGGTGAGCTTAATGAGCAGGAAGTTTGAGGATGTGGTTGACATTTTAGACTACAATGAGCTGATGCGCTTCAAGGGCGATATAGACACCGGCGCAGTAGCGCTGAAAAGGCTGCTGGAAGACAAAATAAAAAAGAGGCTTAAGGAGCACGAAAAGGTATGCGTAACATGCTCAAACGATCTGAATTTCTACGGGACAAGCAACTACACATTGGTGTTCGGGCCGGATGACTTCAAGAAGAAGGCAAGCTTCTGCGGCCTGGACTGCCTCGAATATTTCATAATTAAATTAAAGGATATGAAGACAAAGCCGAAAGAGGACAACGTCAGCAACACCGGCAGCTTCTTGTGAGCAGGATGCACGACAAAACTGCAGAGCAGGCTTTAAGGGAGCTTAAAACTGCAGATAAAGGGCTTTCCCAGCAGGAAGCAGGGGAAAGGCTGAAGCAATACGGCTTGAATGAGATTAAGGAGGGGAAAAAGGTTTCTCCATTTGAAATTTTCATCAACCAGTTCAAGAGCATTGTCATCTGGATTCTGATTATAGCGACTGTTATTTCGGCATTTCTCAAGGAATACATTGACGCTATTGTAATATTGATTATCATCATACTAATCTCAGTGCTTGGGTTTATACTTGAATACAGGGCTGAAAGGGCAATAGAGGCATTGAAAAGGCTGGCATCGCTCAAGGCAACGGTAATAAGGGACGGGCAAAGAAAAGAAATCGACTCAAAAGATATAGTGACTGGGGATGTTATTTTTCTGGAAACAGGCGACAAGATTCCAGCAGATGCGCGCTTATTGGAGGCTTTTAACCTACAGACTCAGGAAGCTGCATTGACAGGAGAGTCGCAGCCTGTAAAGAAGCACACTGAAGCTTTGCCTGAGAAAATCCAGGTAGCCGACATGAAAAACATGGCTTTTTCCGGCACGATTGTTGTGAGCGGCAGGGGCAAAGCAGTTGTTGCAGCGACAGGAATGCAAACTGAAATCGGCAAGATTGCAACCATGATAGAGGCTGTAAAGCCAGAGCCAACCCCGTTGCAGAAGAAGATGGACGAGCTTGGAAAATGGATTGGGAAGGTAGTGATAGTGATTGCAGTAATAATTTTTGCCGTCGCAAGCATTTTTCAGGAAAAGCCATTGCTTGAAAACCTCATAGTGGCTGTGGCTGTGGCTGTTGCCGCAATCCCCGAGGCGCTGCTTGCAATTGTCACGATGGCGCTCGCGATAGGCACGCAAAGGATGCTGAAAAAAAATGCACTGGTAAGGAGGCTGCCAAGCGTCGAGACTTTGGGAAGCACAACTGTGATATGCAGCGACAAAACAGGCACCTTGACAGCAAATGAGATGACTGTCAGGAAGCTGTTTGTTAACGGCAAAGTAATCGAGGTTACTGGTATAGGCTATGAAACAAAAGGGCAGTTTTTATTCAAAGGCAAGCCTGTCAAAACAGATGAAACCGAGCTTCTCCTGAGGATAGGGGCATTAAACAACAATGCAGAGCTGAAAGGCAGCAGCGTGATTGGCGACCCGACTGAAGGCTGCTTGATTGTAAGCGCCGCAAAAGCAGGGCTGAAAAAAGAGGAATTGGAGATTGAGTTTCCAAGGACAGATGAGATTGAATTTACAAGCGAAAGGAAGATGATGACAACAATACACAAGCGCCGTGGCGAAAAGCTTGCCTACATCAAAGGCGCTCCTGAAGTCGTCCTGAGGCTGTGCAGCTACATCAGCATGAACGGGGATGTAAAAAAACTCACAGACGGGATGAAAAAAGAGATTCTTGAGACAAACAAGGAATTTGCAGACTCTGCATTAAGGGTTCTTGGGTTTGCATACAAAACAATAGTCACTGACAAGGAGCCTGAAAAGAATCTTATCTTTGCGGGGCTTCAGGGAATGATTGACCCGCCAAGGGAGGAAGTAAAGCTGGCAATTGAAAAATGCAATAAGGCAGGCATTAAGGTTGTGATGGTCACAGGGGACCATGAAGTTACAGCGAAAGCGGTGGCAAGGGAGATAGGGCTCAGCGGAAAAGTGGTTACAGGGCAGATGCTTGACGAAATCAAAAACCTCGAGGACTGGGTTGAAGACATAGCAATATACGCAAGAGTGAATCCAGAGCACAAAATAAAGATTATTGATGCATTGAGGAAAAAAGGGCATGTTGTTGCAATGACAGGCGACGGGGTAAATGACGCGCCTGCGCTGAAAAAGGCTGACATCGGAATTGCAATGGGAATCACAGGCACGGATGTCGCAAAAGAGGCAAGCGCAATGATTTTGACTGACGACAATTTTGCATCAATAGTCAATGCGGTTGAGGAGGGCAGGGGGGTGTATGACAACATTCGGAAGTACATAGGCTTTTTGCTTTCCGGAAACATAAGCGAAGTCCTGATAATATTCCTGGGCATAGTGTTTGGTCTGCCATTGCCATTGACTGCAACACAGATACTGCTGATAAACCTTGTGACAGACGGGCTGCCGGCGCTTGCATTGAGCGCAGACCCCTATGAGCCGAATGCAATGGCGAGAAAGCCGCGCAAACTGGATGAGCCTATATTCAAAGGACTGAATCCTTTCCTTGTCTATTATCCAATAGTTATGACTATTACAGCCTTGCTGGTATTCAGCTGGTTTTATTTTGGGAAAGATAATCTTTTTATGGCGCAGACAGCTGTTTTTTTGACTATAAGCATGTTTGAGCTTTACCAGGCATTTGCGAGCAGGTCAACAATTTACCCTGCCGTAAAAGTCGGGCTGTTCAGAAACAAATACCTGATTTTGGCCGCGCTTAGCTCGTTCATGGTTATTGCAGCTTCCATTTTCATTCCTTCTTTCGGAAGGCTTGTTGATATGTCGCAGCTGGGCATTGCAGAGTTTATTTTTATAGTGGCTATATCAAGCATCGGCGCAATCGCAATTGAGCTGTTCAAGTACTACAAGACGCGAAACGAGGCTGCTGAAGTCAACATTTAAAAAGAAAAAACCAATTCTATGCATTATGGACGAATTTGAGCAAGCCTGCGCGGAAATAGCGGAAGAAATTCAAAAAAGCATCCCAAGGAGCCAGCGTGAATTAAACCAGCTGAAGCTTAAAATTTTAAATAATCACAAAGCTCACGGCTTAATCCATGTTCCAAAAAACGCAGACATTTATTTTGCCGCTTCCGAGCGTGAAAGGGAAAAGTTCAGGGAATTGCTTTCATTGAAGCCTGTAAGGACCATAAGCGGAGTATCTCCTATTGCACTGATGTCAGAGCCTTATCCATGCCCCCATGCAATGAAAGGCATAGGGCCATGCACTTACTGCCCCGGAGGCCCCGGAAGCGCTTTTGGGGATGTGCCGCAGAGCTACACAGGCAAGGAGCCGTCAACCAGGCGTGCAATAAGAAACAATTACGACCCTTATCTGATTGTTTTTAACAGGCTTGAGCACTATGTCGCAATGGGGAGGGTCCCTGACAAGGCAGAGATAATCATCCAAGGAGGAACTTTCACATTTTTCCCGAAAGCATACCAGGAATATTTTGTAAAGTATGCGCTGAAAGCAATGAACGACTTCTCAAGATTGTTCTTCAGCGAAAACGGGGAGATTGACATGCTGAAATTCAAGAAATTCTTTGAGCTGCCGAGAATAATGGGCGAAGAAGACAAAAGAGTCAAAAAAATCCAGCAAAAATTGATGCAGATAAAAAATCTGGACTTGAATAAATTAGAAATGATGGAAAAAGCCCGGGAGTTGCTCTTTAGCAATAATTCATATAGTAATTTTTTTGATGATGTAGGTAATTTTAATGATAAGTTAAATAGTGAAATTGGAAGTACCAATGGAAATCCAAATATTTTGGCAATAAAAAATATCCAATCAAAATTAAAAAATGAAGATAATAAAAATCTTTCACTAAAACAGATACAAAAAGAAAATGAAACCTGCATTATAAGGTGTGTTGGCTTAACCATTGAGACAAAAAGCGACTTTGGCAAGCTTTATCACGGCAACCTGATGCTTGAGCTTGGATGCACAAGGGTTGAGATTGGCATTCAATCAATTTATGATGAAGTTCTTCATGCAACAAATAGGGGCAATTCAGTTGCCGACAACATCGAGTCAATTGGGATTCTGAAAGACCTGGGCTTCAAAATCAACTGCCATTACATGCCGGGGCTGCCCTTGACAACAAAAGAAATGGACTTGGAAGGTTTAAAGCAGCTTTTTGAAAATCCGGATTATCGCCCAGATATGCTAAAGGTATATCCGTGCATGGTGATGGAAGGAACAAAGCTTTATGACGATTGGAAAAATGGGGATTTTGTTCCATTGGCAACAAAAGAGGCTGCTGAAATAATCGCAGAAGCCAAGCGATTTGTGCCGAAATGGTGCAGAATAATGAGAGTTCAAAGGGATATACCGACTTTTGCAACCGCATCGGGTGTTGACAGAACTAATCTTAGGCAGTACGTTAATATACTATGTAATGAAAAAAATATAATATGTAAGTGTATCAGATGCAGAGAGGCTGGATTTAATTTGAAAAACGGCAAGAAAATTGATTTTAACAAAATCCAAACAACAACAGCAGAATACGAAGCTTCCAATGGAAAGGAATTTTTTATTGCTGCAGAAGATTTAACCAATGACGTTCTGTTCGGGTTCTGCAGAATGAGATTTCCTTCGCAGTTTTTAAGGCAGGAGATTACAAAAGATTCTGCACTGATAAGGGAGCTTCATGTGTTTTCAGCAGCAGCGCAGATTGGCAGAAAAAGCGATGAAAGCTTCCAGCACAGGGGAATTGGAAAAAGCCTGATGGCAAAAGCAGAGGAAATTGCAAGGCAGGAAAGCAAAGACAAGATGGTCGTGATTTCAGGGATTGGCGCAAGGGAGTACTTCAGGAAGATTGAATACGGGCTGGAAGGGGTTTATATGGTGAAAGACTTAAGATAGATTTGCTACATGAGACGGATTAAAAAAACCTCCCTTATAAGCTGCATCAGTTGGCAAACTACCTTTCAACACATTTGCTTTTTCTATTGTTTGCACATCTGCAGCACAGTATATCAATCTGCCACGCCCTCCTCCATCATCTTCGGTCATCAAATGCGGTCTTAATTCATATTTTTCTGATAAATCCTTAACTCGCGTCAGGAATAGCCTGCTAGAGGAATTTATAACAAAATGTGGAGATTTTCTTTGTCTGTACATTAAAGCTCTCCTTGCTATTAGCCCATATAAAAATGATTCCTCACTAGCCGCTGCAGTTTTGCTGCCGCATATTTCATTAAATTCTGGGAAAATTCTTCCATCAAGCTCTTTCTTCAACCCTAGAATTTCTGTAAGCCAAGTATAGACCGCCCTCGAACTCAAGAATAGATTTGAAGAATTGTTATTGTTATTTTGGATGTTAAACATGTCCTTTGACATAATTTTCAGCAGTTTAAATAATCCTCTGTTTTTGCCATCCTTATCGTACATCCTTACAGTATTTTTATGCTCGACAAAGCTCATCTGAGGATAAATAGCCCCTAAAAACGCAGTTTCGTAGGGTGTTATCTGCATGGGCAGCTTAATGCCCCTTATCAAGTCATACGAGGAAAATTCAACTTTTGTTCCCCATCTCCTTCTTGCCCCAACAGCGTTTATTCTCAACTCTTTGTTCTCTGCATAACGGAATGTTTCTATCCTCAATATTTCCGGTGCAGTGACAGAAAACCCAATCTCCTCTTCCAATTCATTTCTTTCATTCCTGAATGACTTGTTTATTGCCGTAGCTGCCGATGAGCCTGCTTCCAGCACGTTATTGTTAGGGAATATGACAAGTCCCAGTATACCGCTTGTTATGTGAGATAGTGCAGATGCCTTGCTGTATCCCAAAAACTTAAGCCTTAAGTACAAAAACACAGCAGCCTCTATTAAGTCTTCCCTTCCTACCCCACCAGCACTTGAAAATTCATGTAATTCACCCCTACCTACCCTCAGCTTTGAGCATAAAACGGCAGTTCTTTCCTCTAATGATAATTTGGAGAAGGATGCCATATCTATTAATCTGGATTTCATATCCTAAGTAACCTATATTGTATTTTAAATCTTACTGTCAACTTATTTAAGTCGGGATAAAATACAAAAGTCTTTAATGTTAAAGACAATTGCAAACCAAAAATGGAAACAAAGCCTTTTCACAATGCGCCAGAAATAGAATTCAAGCCCAAATTCATTGAAAGGTACTCAAAGCTTACTGACTGGGAAGCTTTCAAACAATGCTCCTTGTCTTTTCTGCAGCGCTCGATAAGAGTCAACACATTGAAAATGCCAGTCGATGCATTAAAA
>JAGVXS010000020.1 GCA_018303685.1 Candidatus Woesearchaeota archaeon | reverse complement strand
CTTGCCGACTATAAAAACAACATGGCTTTTTGCAACATCCAGGTACACTTTGTTTGACAGGGAAACAGTCTGCCCCATCTTGATGTAATGCTTGCCGAGGAATATAGAGCCCTGCACGCCGAATTTTTCCTTGTCGGCTTCGCCTCTTCCTATCAGAATGTCGTACATGATAATACATGCTTAAAGAGATTATAAATGCTTTTATTGAAACTCGGCAGTAATAAAAATACCTCCCACTATTAGAAAGATTTATTTATTAGCTTAATTCCGCCTTTCAGGGGCTCTTATGGACGATAAAACTCAGAAAGAAAGATTGGAGCAGGAACTTCGGTTTCTGAAGGAAAGCTTCGAGGCAGAGGTAATAATCAAAGAGGAATTTGACAAGGGCAGGGACAGAATTGAAAGGAAGCTCAGGGAAATTGTTAAATCAGAAAAAGAGCCATTAAAGCCGGTTGAAAGTCAAGAGAAGCCCAAAGAATCCAAAGAGCAGCCAAAAGAAGATGCTGCAATAGCCTCAAAAAGCGAAGAAAAGATAAAATTAAAGGTGATACAAGACGAAATTGTTGAAGAGCATCCTGCGCCGAAGCCGGTGGAGAAAGAGCCGTTTGCAGAGCCTGTCGTATACGAAGAAAATAAGGAAGATGGAAAGGGCGGCAAATTCTTCAAGTACGCTTTTGTTTTTGTCGTTTTAATTCTCATAGCGTTTTTTTCCTACTCCTATTTCAAGGACAAAGCAGCGCCTCAGGAGAAAACAAATGATGTAAAAATACCGGAATCAGAGCCAGTCCAAAAGACAAATGTTATTGTGCTGAATGGCGGGAAAAGCTGCTTTAATTGCGGCACCAAAAGGGTTTTGGGCATTTTGGAAGGCTGGTTTGGGAAAATAAGCGCAAAGGAAATAGACTACAGCACAAATGATGGCAAGGCAATTGCCGAGAAATTCAGCATCAGCCTGCTGCCGGCTTACATATTGGATGAAAACATTGCAAAAAATTCTGCCTATGAAAAATTTAAGCAGGCATTTTCCAAAAGGAATGACAGCTACATATTAAGCGATGATGCAGCAGGCGCAACATTCTATTTCAGAAGGGAAAACATCCCGAACAGGCTTGATTTGCTTGTAAAGGAAAATGACGCCTCAAGCGCCAATGCTGAAAAAAACCTGAAGGAATTTTTGCAGGCTTTCAAAGAAGCGAAGTTTGAAAAGCACCTGTCAAATGGCGCATTGGCAAAAGAGCTTCAGATAAAATCATTCCCGACTTTCTTAATCAACAACAGAATTAAATTTACAGGCGTTCATTCAGCTGAAACAATAAAGGATAATTTCTGCAAATTGAATAAGCTGCCCGAATGCGAAAAAAGCCTGAGCAAGAGTTTGGTTTAAAGCTCGTTCACAGTCACTAAATTTACCCTTGTCTCGTTCTGCCTGACTTTTGAGTCCATGCCTATCAAAAACTTGACATTGCTTTCCTCAGCAACCTTCACTATGTCTCTTTCAATGCTGCCGTCAAACACAACAGCATGCGCGTTGTTTATGCTCTTCAGGGCAGTCTGGACTTCGCTTACAGGCACTTTTCCAAGCACAGAAAGCTTGCTGTCAAGTATCTCAGCCCCCCTTGTGCCAATCAGGTCTTCAAGCATTGACTTAAACGCATTTTTTTCTTCGTTTGATATCTGAACCCTTCTGATAGGCGGAACTGGCTGATATGGCCTCTGCATCGGCCTGAAATGCTGCTGATGCTGCTGCTGGGGATGATGCCTTTTGACAAGCTCCATGGCTGTCCTTTCAGGCTCCCTTGAGAGATCAAGCTTTGCCTGCTCCCCTGAAATCCTGCTCCTTATTGCTTTGTGGATTTCCTTTTTCGTCAATTCCTCTACTTCCTTGCCGTCAGGCGCTTTTGTGACAAAATCAATGTCCGCCACAGAAGTCAATTCCTTTATTATCAGGTTGCCTCCCCTGTCTCCGTCGACAAATGCCGTCACAACTTTTTTGCCGCACACCTCTATTATAGTTTCTGGCACAGAAGTCCCGTTGATTGCAATTGCATTTTTGAAGCCGTGCTTCAAAAGGTTCAGCACATCTGCCCTGCCCTCAACCACAATAATCTCGTCGCTTTCGTCTATTGAAGGCCCTGCAGGAAGCCTGTCCCTGCCGTACTCCACGATTTCCATGATTCTTACTGACTCTGCTACCTCATCTGCAATCTCCTGCGAATCAGGCATGGTCTGCTCTATCATCTTCTTGAGAAGCTCTTTTGCCCTTTCGATAACCATAATCCTCTTGCTTATCCTTACATCCTCTATGTTTGTAACCTCTATCTTTGCATTGCAAGGCCCTATCCTTTGTATTATCTCCATGGCTGCCGCAACAATGCTTGTTTCAGCCTTGTCCAGAGAAGAAGGAATTATAATAGTGCCTTTGGTTTTGCCTGTCCTTGTTTCTGTGTTAACCTCAATTCTTCCAATCCTGCCTGATTTCTGGAGCTCCCTCATCTCTAAGTCTGCTCCCAAGAGCCCTTCAGTCTGCCCGAAAATCGCGCCTATAACATCAGGCCTGTCAACAACCCCTTCAATATCTATATTCGAATGAATAATATACTTTGCCGATACAGGGCTTATTTTACCCATTTTAATCCGTCCTCCATATTAGAAGAAGCTATCTAATAAACTAATCCATCAAATGAATGAATTGAATCGATGAACATAATAGCTTCCTCAAGTTCTTGATGGCATTTAGAACAAGCTGCCTTAATTTAGCTGTACACTATATTTAATTGAATTCAAATCAACAATAATGAATGATAATAATGAATAAGCTTGTTCCAATGCTTTTTAATTGTTAATATGCAGCCCGTAACACTAACCCCAAAGCTCATTGCTTGTCTTTGACGTGAGCTCCATTTGGTACTCTCGTGACGGGCAGTAAAATAGAAATCAAAAGAAGTATATAAATGTTTAGTTTGATATAAAAAACCCCAGCAAAGCCTCTTGCGAAGCCCTGCTAGGGAAAAAGAGGTGATATTAAAGATAAGATTCCCAACGAATCTGTTACTACTACATAATGGGACTAGTATTTAAATCTTTCGGTTTTTTGGCTATTTGAAAGCATATAAGCTGCTCCATAAATTAAGGAAAGAATGATGGAGTGGGAACAGAATGTTTAACATCAAGAGCAGGAAGATGCCCCAAATTTGATTTTTTAGTTTCTGTTTTTTAATCAGATTACTGGTGCATTAAATCTGCAATACCCTTAAATATATTGCTTAATTCTATCCAATCATGTCCCAAAAATCCAAGCCCAAAGAAGAGTTCAAGACAATGCATGATGTCTTTGACGGATTTACAAACAGAGCCATATACAAATTGATTACCCAGGGGCATTTTGAAGGCCTGGAAAGCCCGATTTCAATCGGCAAGGAAAGCAATGTCTTCTCTGCATTGAAAAAAGACGGCACAAGGGTCATGGTGAAGATTTATCGCTTGGAAACCTGCGACTTCAACAGGATGTATGACTACATCAAAGACGACCAGCGCTATACAAAGTTCAGGAGGGGCAAAAGGAACATTATTTTTGCATGGGTTCAAAGGGAATACAGAAATCTGATGAAGGCAAGAGAAGCAAATGTCAGCGTTCCAACTCCTTTGACATTTTCCAAAAATGTATTGGTGCTAGAATTCATCGGCGACAATGATGTTATTGCGCCCAAGCTGAAAGATGCAATTCCAAAAAAACCAAAAGAATTTTTCAACAAAATAATTGAAAATATGAAAAAACTCCACAAAGCAGGCTTGGTTCATGCTGATTTGTCAGCCTTCAACATTCTGAATTATAATGAAAAGCCCGTTTTTATCGATTTTTCGCAGTGCACGACATTTGAAAGCTCAAGGGCAAAGGAGTATCTGGAAAGGGACATAAGGAACATATGCATTTTTTTCAGGAAAATCGGGCTGAGTGCAGAGGAAGCGAAGGTTAAAAAGGAAATTACCGGGAAATAAAAAACTAAAAATCCAAAGGCTTAAAAATAATTTATAATTTCAATTGCAAAATGGTTGAGTATTCTTACGAATTAAAAGTGCCGAAGAACAGGGTTGCTGTCATTATAGGCAAGGAAGGCAACGTCAAGAAGGAAATAGAGGAATCCACAAATACAAAGCTTAACATAGACTCAAAAGAAGGCGACATATTTGTTTCAGGAGAAGACGCCCTTGGGTTGTACACTGCAAGGGAAATAATAAAGGCGATTGGCAGGGGATTCAACCCTGACGTTGCAAGGCTCCTTCTCAAGCCGGATTACATATTTGAGGTTGTGGACTTGAGCGAGTTTGCGGGCAAGTCAAAGGAAACTATGATAAGGCTTAAAGGCAGGGTTATAGGCAAGGAGGGCAAGTCCAGAAAGCTTATAGAAGAGCTTACTGAGTGCAGCATATCAGTTTTCGGGAAGACTATAAGCATCATAGGCATGCCGGAGCCTGCTTATGCGGCAAGGCGCGCCGTAGAATCCTTGCTGAGGGGATCAACCCATGCAAATGTATATAAATGGCTCGAGAAAAGGAGAAGGGAGATTAAAAGAAAGGCAATAATGGAGTTGTAACATGGCAGACCGGCAGGCAGAAGCGGAGCAGAAAGAAATGCCAATAGCATATGAGCTTGCCAAAAGGCAGAAGGAAATCTCAGTAGCTGAATTTTTCACAAAAAACAGGCACTTGCTTGGGTTTGACAACAAGAGGAAAGCCCTTTTAATGGCAGTCAAGGAAGCTGTTGACAACAGCTTGGATGCATGCGAGGAAGCAAGGGTTTTGCCCGAGGTGAGCGTTGAAATCATAGAAATCGGGGAATTTAAGTACAAAGTGATTGTGGAGGACAACGGCCCGGGAATTGTGAAAAAGCAGATCCCGAACATCTTCGCAAAGCTGCTTTACGGCAGCAAGTTCCACACCTTGAAGCAGGCAAGAGGGCAGCAGGGCATTGGAATAAGCGCTGCTGTGCTGTATGCGCAGCTGACAACAGGCAGGCATGCAAAAATAACCTCAAGAGTTTCCAAAAAAGAGCCGGCCCATTATTACGAGCTGGGCATTGACACCCAGCAGAACAAGCCTACAATCGCAAAGGAAGAGACTGTTGAATGGGCAAAAGAGCATGGCACAAGGGTAGAGATTGACCTGGAAGCAGACTATATAAAAGGCTCCCAATCAGTTGATGAGTACCTGAAGCAGACTGCTGTTATCAACCCCCATGTCACAATCATATACCAGCCCCCAAAAGGCGAGCAGGTTATATTTGCAAGAGGCGCGGATACGCTTCCCTCGCAGCCTCAGGAAATAAAGCCCCATCCTTATGGTATAGAGCTTGGCATGCTCATTGACAAGCTGAGATGGACAGAATCAAGGACTTTGCAGAGCTTTCTGACTTCTGAGTTTTCAAGAGTTGGCCCTGGAACTGCAAAAGAGATATGCCAGCATGCTGCAGTTTTGCCAAACACAAAGCCAAGCGAAGTAAGCAGGGATATGGCGGAAAAGCTCATACAGGGCATACAAAAAACAAAGATAATTGCTCCGCCGACAGACTGCCTGAGCCCTATAGGAGAGGAGCTGCTGCAAAAAGGCCTGCGCAAGGAAATAAAGGCAGAGTTTTACTGCTCAACATCAAGGCCGCCTGCTGTTTACCGAGGCAACCCATTCGTAATAGAGGCTGGAATAGCCTATGGCGGTGAAATCCCAAAAGAGGAGAAAGCCAATATCCTGAGGTTTGCCAACAGGGTGCCTTTATTGTATCAGGAAGGCGCATGTGCAATGACAAACTCAATAATGGAAACTAACTGGAAAGCATATGGCATGCAGCAATCAGGCGACTCAATTCCTTTCGGGCCTGTTGTAATAGTTGTGCATATGTCATCTGTTTGGGTGCCGTTCACTTCCGAGTCAAAGGAGGCAATAGCCCACTACGCTGAAATCATAAAGGAAATCAAGCTTGCCCTGCAGGAATGCGGAAGGCAGCTCGGCTCTTATGTAAGGAAAAAAACAAGGATAAGCCAGCAGATTGAAAGGGCCAACATGTTTGAGAAGTACATTCCGGAAGTTGCAGAGTCATTGTCAGTTTTGTCCAGCGAGAAAAAGGAGAAAATACTTCAGGCGCTGCAGAAAATGCTTGTAAAGCCTGAAATCAAGAAAGAGATTATAGAAATGGAGGATGCTGACGACAAATTGTACAGGATGGACTTCAAGAAGGAAAATGAAAAAGCAAGAGAAGAAGCCGGTTAAGGAACTGGAAAACTTTGGAAAGAAGCTTGTCGTGGACATCGAGAAAGGCAGGAATCCAACCATTGAATTTTCCCTTAGAAGCCTGTCCAATGTAGTGTTTGACGAGAAGTCAAAGACTCTTGGCTTGGGGGACAAAACCCAGCAAAGAACCTTTTTCAATGTTGGGCATGCAAAGAAGTTTTTGCAGACTTTGGAAGTGGCAAAGGTAAGCAAGACTCTTCTTGATGTCGGAAAGCATGCAAGCCTGAGGGACGTATTTTACATGGCAAAGCGCACATTGCCAAGCTCGAACATAAACATTGTGGATGACCAAAGCGAAAGCGACAACGCAATAGAGGATCTGGAGCTTATAACAGACTGCTCAAGGGAGCAGCTGAACATTAATGCCAACAAGATGGGCAGTGTTGCAGGCAATGTTGTAATTGAAGACTCTGGCGACTCGATAAACTGGGCAAAGCTTGGCTCAGGAGGGTGGAGCATTCCAAGCAATGTTGAGAATATTGAGTTTAAAAGCGTCAAGGCAAAGTATGTAATATACATGGAAAAGCAGGCAGTTTGGGAAAGGCTGCACGAGGACAAGTTCTGGGAGAAGCAAAACTGCATAATTGTGACATCACAGGGGCAGACTACAAGAGGCATAAGAAGGCTTCTTCAAGTGCTGAATGATGAGCATGACCTGCCAATTTACGTGCTTGCCGACTTTGATCCTTGGGGATTTTACATCTATTCTGTGTTGAAGTTCGGCTCTATCAACCTTGCCCACATGTCAGGCACAATGACTCTGCAGAACGCAAAATTCCTTGGAGTTACAGCAGATGACGCAACAAACTACGACCTGAAAAAACACTTCATAAAGTTCAAGGACGTTGACTTGACCAGGCTGAAGCAGATTTCAGGCTATGACTGGTTCAAGAAGAACAAGGCTTGGCAGCGGCAGTTCAAGATGATGAAGGATTTCGGGGCAAAGCTTGAAATTCAGGCTTTAAGCTCAAAAGGCATAACATTTATATCTGAAAAGTATTTGCCAGAGAAGATAAGGAAAGGTGAGTTCCTTGACTGACATGCCTCAACAAAAAGAAAAGAAAAGCGACGCTCCGCCTTCATGTGTTGGCTGCGTCCGCTGGGAAAAGTTCGGAAAGAACTGCTACTATTACTGGGAGGGCAAGAAGCACTGCACTATGTGGATTGGCTCCTGGGAAGAGGCGATGCTGCAATAAACTATTTAAATGATGAAATATCCATTTTCTTATGCCTTACACGGTTAGTCTGGAAAAATGCAGTTCTTACAGCCAAGAAGAAGTTGACAAATCTGTAGGCAAATTAATAAATAATCTTGGCGGAATCCAAAAATTTGTCAAAAAAGGGCAGAAGGTTCTTCTAAAGCCGAATATTGTAAAGGGGGCATTGCCGGAAGAAAGCATGACTACACACCCTGCTGTTATTGAATCGATTGTCAAAATTCTGAAGGAAAACAAATGCGAAGTCCTTGTTGGAGACAGCCCGTTTTCAGACGACACTATTGGAGCGATGAAGACATGCGGGATTTATGATGTCTGCAGAAGGCATAATGCCGAAATTGCAGTGTTCAACAAGAGAGTAAATGTAAAAAACGACAATGGCTTGGTTGTAAAGGAATTCCCGTTAACGCATTACTTTAATGAAGTTGATTGCATTATAAACATACCAAAATTAAAAACCCACTCGCAGCTTTACTTTACAGGCGCTGTCAAGAACCTATACAGCATGATGCCGGGCCCGAGAAGGGGTTTCTACCATTTGAAATACTCGAACATGGAGTACTTTGCAAACATGCTGCTTGACTTGTACGCTTTGCTGAAAGAAAAGGTTGTTTTAAATATCATTGACGGCGTTTACGGCATGGAAGGCAACGGCCCCTGCAACGGCTCAGCAAAATTTGCAGGCATTCTTGCTGCATCAAGCGATGCAAATGCACTGGATCTTGTGTCGTGCGGTTTAACAGGCTTGGACTCCAACAATCTTCCGACTTTGCATTACGCAAGAAAGAGAAAAGATTACCTGTTAGATGAAAAAAACGTTAAGATTATAGGAGAAGGCATTAAAAATATTAAAATAGAGCCTTTTCAAGAGGCTGAGTACAGTACTTTGAACATGATGCCGAAGTTCGTGAACAGCTTCAAGGACTACATAATGAGGCACAAAGAAGAGCTTGTTTATTGACAACTTTTATAAATAATTGATTTAATTCTACATCTTTACGGGCTAGTAGCTCAGCTTGGAGAGTAATCAGATTGTGTTACTCGCGCAAATAGAGCGCCTGCCTTCTATTCCAGACCATGGGTTTGCAATCCTTCACACCCTTTGGTTTTGAAGTAAGCAGGAGGTCGGGGGTTCGAATCCTCCCTGGCCCGTTCTTTATCGTTCCGCAGGATTTTATATCCTGCATTGCATGGTTTTCCAGTGACTTGCGAGTGAGCTCGTTGCGAACTCGCTCACATTCGACTGCTTTTCTCAAAAGGTTGTTCTAAATCGTAAAGTTTTTAAACATTGAATAAATGTAATAGGAATCATTCAAAGGAGGTGCAATAATGGATTCAACATGCCATGACGGCGCATGCGGCAAGTGCTGGGCGGCAAAATACATTCTTTTTGGTATAGTGCTGTTTGTAGCAAGCTGGTACGCAAAGTCGCAAGATGATGTGTACATAATATGGTACACCTTGGCTGGATTGCTGGTGCTGAAAGGCATAGTCAAGATGGCAAAGCCTGTGTGCCCGCATTGCGAAGAGCCTGCCAGGAAGGGCAAGAAATAATTGTGGGCTTGAGCTAAGCGAAACCCACAAAGAATCAACCGATTTTGCGGTTGTTTGGATTAAGTTTTTATAGGCTAGATTTTTCTATGCTTATCTATGGCTACCATCAAAAAAGTCCTGATTACGAGGCAGGGCAGGAAGTTCTATGCAAAAAGCCTTGATGAGGATTTGCACACCCAATACGGCTTTATCAGAAAGGAAGAGCTGAAAGAAGCAAAAGAAGGCAGCCTGCTTAAGTCAAACACTAACAAAGAATTTTTTGTTTTTAACCCGCATTTCATCGACTTGTACAGGAAAATTAAGAGGGATGCCCAGATAATACCATTAAAGGACATAGGGCTGATAATTGCCGAAACAGGCATCAACAAAAAAAGCAAAGTGCTTGATGCAGGCTCGGGCTCAGGCGCTTTGGCGTGCTTTGTTGCAGCAATAGCTAAGGAAGTCGTGACTTACGAGATAAGAGATGATTTTATGGAGATTGTAAGGCAAAACATTGAATTCCTGCAGTTAAAAAACATAAAAATAAAGAAAAAAGATATTTACAATGAAATTGAAGACAAAGGTTTTGATGTTGTTATTCTGGACCTCCCAGAGCCCTGGAAGGCGCTTGAAAGCTGCTCAAAAGCATTGAAGCCAGGCGGGTTTATTGTTTCATACAGCCCTTCTGTGCCCCAAGTAGCTGATTTTGTCAATGCTTTGAGGAAAAATGAAAGCTTTGTTTACCTTAAAACAGCTGAAATTGTAGAGAGGGAGTGGGAAGTTGAGGAAAGAAAAGTCCGCCCTAAAAGCTCCGGGATAGGGCATTCGGGATTTTTGAGCTTTGGGAGGAAAGTGACGTAACTAGAAAGATTTATATATTAGTTATACATGTATAACTTTATGATGGTTTCAAAAATCAAAGATTTTTGAATACCCAATAAAAACGGAGTTTTTATGATGGAAGTAAAAGCAAAAACAAAGAAATGGGGCAATTCTATAGGCGTGTTGATACCGAAAGAAGTAGTTAAGGAAGAAAAAATCAAGCCAAATCAGGAAATTACATTGATGATTAGTACGAAGCCCATAACCCGAGGAAAAGATATTTTTGGCACATTAAAATTTAAAGAATCCACTGAAAAGCTGATGAGGGAGATTGACAAAGAATTCAATGTTTTTTGATGTTGGGCATTTATCATCTAAAAGGTGAAAAATGGAATACTTTTCTGATAGTTATGCAATAATAGCGCTTGCAGAAGGCAGCTTATCCTATAGTAAATTTCAGGGAATCAAGATTGCAACAAGCGTA
>JAGVXS010000019.1 GCA_018303685.1 Candidatus Woesearchaeota archaeon | reverse complement strand
CAGGGGGACTAACACCCAAAGCGGAAAAGTAACAATAAACGAATCAAAAATAATTTCAGTTTCTCAATACCAAAATCAGAATGTATCAGTATTGTGGGATACAAATTCAACTGATTTTGTATCAATTACTGTTGATTTTACAAATATTGTAGCTGAAACTGATGACAAAAACAATTATGCTAGGAAATCAACAAATGATCCAATTAATGCTTACATTGAAGTCACAACAGACTATCCAGTATTAGAAAATACAATTAAAAATTTCTTGGGGCAATACGTGAATGTTGTCTCCAGCGGTCAAGATGTAAATATTTACGTCGGGAGGAAAAATAGCAATATTCAAGCAACCTTATAACTTATACCTCAAAGAGTGAAGGACTGCCTTATAATGGTATAGTAATTCGTGCTGGAACAAATATTTATGTATTCGGCAACGAAATTGATGGAGATATTGCTGCTCTAAGAGAGTTAGTTGATAACCAAGAGTTCTATTTCAGTAAATCTAGTACAGACAGAGTCGATTATGTAAGTGAAGAAGATTTAGGTGGTTTGTTTGTGTTCGATTATTTACATACTGATGAAAACCAAGCAAAATATAGAAAGAATAATGCTAATTTTGCTAAGGTTGTGGAGAATGTACTAAATTCTGATGTTTCCACGTTAGCAATTAAACGCGTTCTTACAACAAATGATAACACTAGCTTACGCATTAAGCATATAAATGCTGAACTAGGTCCTAAATTCAGGGAATTTGCTAATACTCAACCTGTTGTATTAGCTAGAGGTTTATGGAGTAACCTGTTTACATGGGAGAAATTTGCATTAGAATTAGCACAAGGGTTAGGGACTGGTAAACCCCGAGATGTATGGTTGATAGAGATTACAGGTGGACCTAATACAGAGTGCGCTACCTGCCCCAATTATAGGTTTTCTGATTTAACCCAATACTACTGGCCGGCTCTTATTTCTGGTGTTCAAAAATATTCCAATAAAACAAATTTAACGTATATAGGATTTAGTAATGGTTGTAGAACCGCTTTGAGTAGTTTAGAGCTTTATAATACGAATGGTAAAACTAATGCTGGATATTATAATAATGGGAGTGACTGGATACTAACAAATTTATCGGCAAGACCTATAGGGACGTTTGTAGGAGTTGGGTGTCCTGGAGCATTTGAAGGAGAATCTGCATTTGGTCAAATTTTTGGCAGGTATGGTCAAACAATTCTAAACGATTTTACCAATCATAATATGGTTCATTTCACAATGAGGGAATTAGGTCAAAGGCTTTTGCAGGAATGCGGTAGAATAGATAGACGCATAAATGGAACATGCAGCCAAGTCGCTCTTAATCTAATTACCGAGGATAATTCCACAATTTCTAGGAATTTAGGTTCAGACTATTTAACTTTTATTAATACTACTAATGATAATCAACCTGGCCAGAGTGTGCAACTAAATAATTTGTTAATTATATGGGGTCAGCATCGTAGAGATTTTGTTCAAAGAAATAGTGATGGCGTTGTCACCAGAGAAGATGCTGAAGGTATATTAGAATCTGTTAATGCCTTAAATGAAAGTATCGTTAGGGTTGATGGTGTCAACCATGAAGAGTTAGTAAGAGATTTAAGAACTGAACAATTTATTCGAGGTGCTTTAAGATGAATAAAAAATATTTAAAAACTGGATTAAAATTTGGGCTCTATGGTATTCTGCTAGGGACTTTTCTTATTTTATTTATGTATGTAGTGGGCTCTACATTATACGGTAGAGACTTTTTAATATATTTAATGTATATTCCTATAAGAATCTATATCAAATTTTTTCCCTGTTCACTTGATAGGGGGGATTGTATGTTTTATGGTTTAGAAGAAATGATTTTTGCTTCTCCCATATATTTAGGATTTTTAGGATTTTTAATAGGTATATTAATAGAAAAATTAAGAAAGAAAAAATGATAACAACACAATACCATAAACAAATTAGTATAAAAGCATTTAATTGGTTAGATAATTTTGGTAGTTCCAAAAATATAAATGTTAAATGCAACGATAATGCTACTTTTTGCGGCACAAAATCTTCAACTATTGACAATAATAACGATTACGATTCTTTAAGCTTTGATTGCAGTATTTGCATTAATAAAACTGATGTAACCATCAGGTCGAATGGAAGCAGATCCAACATAACTGCTTTAATTACAGTGGAAAAGGTAAATGAGAATAATGTGGTTGTGGACTTTAGAGGCTTGAACAGCCAGACTGGAAAAACAACACAAAATGAGTCAAAAAGAATAAATGTTGCTCAATATGTAAACCAAAACGTTTCTGTACTTTGGGATACAAACGTTACAGATTTTGTATCAATAACTGTAGACTTTACTAAGATAGTAGCTGAAACAGATGAAAGTAATAACTACATCAAAAAATCAACCAGACCGCCTATAAAGGCTTACATAGAAGTAACTACTGATTATTCAGTTTTGGAAAACACAATCAAAAATTTCTTAGGACAATATGTTCAGGAAGCAACCTTATAACTTATACCTCAAAGAGTGAAGGACTGCCTTATAATGGTATAGTAATTCGTGCTGGAACAAATATTTATGTATTCGGCAACGAAATAGATGGCGATATTGCAGCATTAAGAAAACTGGTTGATAACCAAGAGTTCTATTTCAGTAAATCTAGTAGTGATAGGGTTGATTATGTAAGTGAAGAAGATTTGGATGGTTTGTTTGTGTTTGATTATCTGCATACTGATGAGAATCAAGGTAAATACAGGCAAAACACTGACAATTTTGGAAAGGTTGTGGAGAATGTTCTAAACTCAAATATTTATTCATTGGCAATAAAAAGAGTACTTACCGCAAATGATAACACTTCATTGCGACTAAAAAACATTAATGCTGAGCTAAGCCCTAAATTTAAGAACTTTTCAAATCCAAGACCAGTAGTTCTAGGGCATGGGTTATTTGGAAATTTATTTGGTATGGAAAAACTTGGTTTGAAAATAGCCACTGATCAGAAATTCCAAGGAAAATATGTAAGAGATACTTGGCTTATTGAATATTCAGGAGGACCAAATACTGAATGTGCTGCTTGTCCAAATTATCGATATGGCGACCTAATAGATTATTATTGGCCCGCTTTAGTTGGTGGTGTACTAAAATATTCAAATCAAAATAAAGTAGACTATGTTGGTTATTCTTCTGGTGCCGGATTAGGTTTAAAATCTTATGAAAAATATTATCAAGGAACTTCTAACACGATGGGCTATTATTTAAATAGCTCAGGCCAATGGGTTAATTTCAGTTTGCCAGCAAATTTCGTTGAACAGATGGTATTAATTGCACCTATGGCGGCTTTTAATGGTACGTCTAGATTTACTTCATTGGTAGACAGATATGGAAATGAAACCATACAAGCATTGAATGGCAAAACTCATTTAGGTAGACCTGATATCGTTAGAGAAACTTTGAAAGTATGCAATCCTTACAATCCTTTAGAATGGGATTGTCAAGCAATAAGAGGATTACCTGAAGGGAGCAACATATCCTATAATTTTTGGGTAGACATAGTCAGAGAAGTGCAAAATAAAAGTAATTCCAATCCAAAATTAACATCAATAAATCGATTATTAGTAATGACTGCTTCTTTTGGCACTGTAGAAGATGATTTTGTTGTACCTGAAAATGACTTGACCTACATATATTCAAATTCAAATGCAACAAAGAAATATAAAGGGAGAATCTACAGTGTATTGGGTCACAAGGAATTGCCAGATCAATCTGAGACATATGATCCGCTCCTTAGTAAATTTTTGAATAATGTTACATATTCTTTCTTTTTTGATAAGGTTAGGTATATTTTGGAGGAGGATTAATATGGTAAAACTTAAAAATTTAATTCATACAATTTTGCATTTTATTTTATGGTTGACTATACTTAGTTATTATTGGATTAATAACAATATAGAGGATTATGGTGGTTTAAGCATTTCCGAGATAGTACACCTAGAAATTCCAATTTACTTAGGATTTTTTCTTATTTACGTGATAACTGGTTTATTATTTGATTATTTTATATTTCTTTCAAAGAAATATAAACAAGATTACTTAGTAATAACCTTAAGAATAACATTTATAATAATTGTATCTGTTTTTTCAATCTGGTTATTTTGGATAATATTTGTAATAATCAGTTGAAGAGGTCAAATGTAAAATGAAAAACAACAAATTAATTGAAAAAAATAAACACAACATTACAGCCCTAATCAATGTAGAGAAAGTTACTGCTTCCAACATCCAAGTTTATTTCAGAGGAGAAAACATAAAGCAAGACTTTACATTGGTGGAAACAAAAACAATAAACGTAAATCAATACCAAAACCAAAATGTATCTGTACTTTGGGACTTAAACAAAACAGACTTTGTCTCTGTTTATGTAGATTTCACCAATGTAGTAGCGGAAGTAGACGAAAGCAATAATTACATCAGGAAAGCGGCGAGACCAGCAACCAAAGCTTATGTTGATATTGCAATTGATTACTCAGTTTTGACTTCTATTATACAGAATTATCTTGATGACTATATTGATATTGTTTCCAGCGGTCAAGATGTAAATATTTACATTGGTAGGAAGAATAGTAACATTCCAAAAGTATTACAAGAAACCAATGAAAAACCAAAACAAAAGTGGGGTTTGATAAATAATATAGTTAATTTCAATTCTAAATCTGAGGGACTTCCATATAATGGTATTGTGGTAAGAAGCGGGAGCAACATATACATTTTTGGTAATGAAATTGATGGTGATATTGCTGCATTAAGAAAGCTGGTTGACAATCAAGAGTTCTATTTCAGTAAATCTAGTACTGACAGAGTTGATTACATTTCAGAAGAAGACTTGGAAGGATTGTTTGTATTTGATTACCTGCATACAGATGAAAACCAAGCAAAGTATAGGAAGAATAATGCTAATTTTGCCAAGGTTGTGGAGAATGTACTTAATTCAGATGTTTCTACAATAGCGATAAAACGAGTATTAACTTATAATGATAATACTTCATTGAGAATTAAGCATGTTAATGCAGAATTATCTCCTAAATTCAGAAATTTCTCAAATTCTAGACCTGTTGCTATGGCAGGTGGATTATGGAGCGACTTATTCTCATTTGAATCATTCGGAAAACAACTAGCCACCAGTAAAATTACGAGAGATATTTGGTTGATAGAAATTACAGGTGGTCCTAATACGGAGTGTTCAACGTGCCCAACCTATACTTACAATGACACAGTTGATTATTATTTTCCTGCCCTTTTGGGAGGTGTATTAAAGTATGCGAATAAACAGAATGCTGATTTTGTTGGTTATAGTTTAAACGGGAGAATTGGACTAGACAGTATAAACAAATATGAAAATGGTAAAAATTTTACAGGTTATTACAATAATGGTACAGATTGGATAAATATGAGTTTGCCTTCTGATGCTATCAACCATTTTGTAGGGATTGGTATTCCTGGAGCTTTCAATTATAGTTATTTGACCAGAGATGTGTTGGCGGAAGATGTTGAAGGCGGTATAAATAAACTTGGTTCTAAAGGAATTAATCATCCCAACTCAAAGGAGTTTTATGCTTCGCTTTTTCCTCAGTGTTTACTTCATATAGATTTACGTAGAGGATTTGCATGCACTGTAAAGTATTATCTTGAATCAGGAGCTAATACATCAAAATTGTCAAGATTAGTATTGAGTGAATTTGTTGATGCAGCAAAATCCGATACAGACTCACAACCCGGAAATGGGTATTCTCCGAATCAATTTTCGCTAATATATGGTTATAAAACCATATTCCGTTTTATAGAATTCAATGACCAACATGACGATCTTGTACCGATACGAGATTCTACTGATATTTGTAATCAAATAAATTCGCAGAATAAGAAATTGATAAAAATTTCTGCAAGACATGGGGAATTAGGAACTGATAGTTTAACTGCAGATATAACTTATAGACTACTAAACAATCTATCTTTAACTAATGAACAAACAAAAAATAATTTCGTTGGAGGTTGCATTTAAAAATGGACAAAAAAATTATCTATCGGTTATTGATTTCTTTAACTATAGTTTACCTGTTCTTTTCACTATCAGCTTACTTAATTAAAGAACATAATAAAATTCAAGAAGAAAGGCAAAAAATATACAGGGGTGGTGGTAATTTTGTAACAGTATATGGTACAATTTTTGTTTTTCTGAATCTTCCAGTAGTCATAGTATTCACAATTATAAATAGCCAATTAACATTATTGGGGAAAAATACCCCAATCAACAATCAAATTACTATAATTTTGAGTTCAATTTTGTATTTTATTTTGTTATATTTCATAATCTATAAAATTCAAACTAGAAAGCAAAAGAAAAAATGACCACAATACAATCTCAAAATCGAACTACAGCAGAAGCATTTAATTGGTTAGATAATATTGGACAAGTACAAGGAAGCCAAGATATTAACATTTATGTAGGAAGAAGAAACGCGTATATCCCATCTGGAGAACAAAATTTAGACGGAAACAAATGGAAGAAAGAAAATAATCTTATTTATTTCAATGCTAAAAGTGAAGGTTTACCGTACAATGGATTAGTTGTAAAAGATGGCACAAATATCTATGTATTTGGCATACAGACAGAGTGGATTATATCTCAGAAGAGGATTTGGATGGACTATTTGTATTTGATTATTTACACACTGATGAGAATACCGAGGTAAATATAAATGGTTTTTAAAAACTTAAAATTAATTTTAGTATACTCAATTTTAATACTTACAGTTCCATCAATTTTTGCATTGACACTTCAAGAATTAATTGATTCTTACAATTTTGGCTATAACGATGGAACATTAAATATAAATCTCTTTAATGATTATATGATAGATTCCAACTCAAATGGGCAAAATGATACTTTAATAATAAACATCACTGTAAATGCCACTTATACAGCTTTTTTTGAAGTTTATTTTGACTTAGTGGAAGAAAGCGGAACTTTATCCAATAAAATTAACCAAAGTCTATCTTCTGGTATATCAAATGTTAACGTTAGTTTTGATACTCGCTTATTAACCAAAAATAAGTATAACTATTCTGTAAGAATTTACAATACAACGAATATTTTAGTCTTTAGTAAGTACAGCATAGAAACAAATACCTATAGCGGATTTGAGAATGGAACAAGCATAAATAAGATAACAGATGAGAACCTAAACAATAACTACGTTAGAATCAACTTAACCCTTAATGTTACTCAAAACCAAGATGCAAATATAACTGTATATTTGAAATTTAACGAAACAACAATTAGTGCTACAAAACAGGCAACTTTAACATCAGGAATACAAACAGTTTCAATAGATTTTGACAACGAAACCATAAAATCAAGTCACCATAATGGAAACTTTACTTTAGATTCTTTATTAATAGGCAGAAAACTTATTCATCCTAGTTATAGCACTTCTATTTACAATTTTGAAGATTTTGCAAAGACATCGTATTTTAGAAATTACAGTAGCGCTGGCATAGATACTAATGCAAATAACTTATCGGAATTCCTGGAAGTAAACTTTACTGTAGCAGTTAAAAACACAAATACTTATGAAATACAAGCTGAAATATATGACCAATTCAACAATTTTGTCAAAAATCTGTCTGCATCACAAAGCTTATCTGTAGGAAATCAAACTGTAAGCATAAGGATCAATGGCTCTGACATCTATGCTACAAAGATAAGCGGTCCTTATATTTTAAGTGTCACGAAACTAATAGAAAATGGAAACATTACAGATAAGCAGTTTGAGCCTCATATAATATCAAATTTGACTTATACAGACTTTGAAAGGCCACCTTTGCCAGACTTAAAACTAAATATGACTGTAATTTTCAATCAGACAACAAATCAATCTAATGTCACAATAAATATAAGCAATATTGGAGAATCTCCAACATTTAATGTTTTTCTAGACATTTTTAATAATGAAACATTCTCAACAACGAATAATACAGTAATCTTAAACATTAACGAGTCACAAATTTATAATTTTATAGTAACTAACGTATCAAACGCAACTTTATTCACAGCAATAGCTGATTTTGACAATTTAGTGGATGAACGTAACGAAAGCAACAATATTATGCAGAACACTCCTCCAACTATCGTTTCTTTGGCTATAGAATCTTTAACCACAATGTACAGCAACGGCACATTAAAAATCTTTGAATTTGTTATTTTGAATGATGGAGATACAGCAGTTACAGATGTTCAATGGTGGTTTGATACTAACGACAGCAACAGGATAAACAGCACTTCAAATATAAGCTTGGCTGTAAATGAAAGAGCATTTGTATACATTCAATACAATTTCTCTGATGAAGGCTCTTATAGTGTAAAGGCAAATGCAACTGGATTAAGCCAGTCAACCACTATATCATCTTCTTTGATTTCCGCAGTTGGAGTTGGAGATTTGGCAATAACAAGCTTTAAAGCCGCTAATATTGATATAGCCAATGTAATATTTGAGATACAGGCTCAAAATAACTTGCTGCAAAACCTCACAAATCTGAACTGGTCATTGACAACAGCAGATGGAAACATAATAAACTCAACCCAGCAATTCAGCTCAATACAGCCGAATGAAACAATATTCATATTTGTAAACTATGACTATGGCAGGACTGGAACATTCAACCCAATTGCCTCTGTAACAAACCAAACCTATTCAGACTCAAAAACCATAACCTTAGACATAAAGCATATACAGGCTTACAATCTAAGTGTTGTAAATGAATCAGGCAGCAAAAGAATATTTGAGTTTATAATCAAAAATTCTTTAAATACCAATCTAACAGGCGTCAATTGGACTTTTGACACTAAACACAGCAACGTTATCAACAACACAGCAACTAGTGTTTTACAGCCAAGCGAGCAGATGTTTATTTATATAGATTACAACTTTACATCATCTGGAACGTTTAATGTAAATGCAACTGCAATAAACGGAACTTTAACTGATTCAAGGAATTTGACGATAACTATTTAATATTAAAATTCTTATCCTGCTCAATAAAAATCTTATGCCACAGGTTAAACATCCCAAGGCTCCACAGCTGCCTTCCGTAATAGAGCTTTGAGCTTCCATAATTGTCAAATATTTTTTTGATATATCTTTTGTTGAACAACTTTGAGTTTATTGGCTCTTCAAGCAAGTTAAGGAAGTAACTTTTCAGCTCTTTAGACATCCATTCATCCAGGGGCATCTGGAACGGCTGCTTTTTCCTGTAAATAATATCTTTTGGAAGATAATTTTTCAAAGCCCTTTTCAGTATGTATTTTGTCTCGCTGTTCCTGAGCTTTAAACTGGAGGGTATGCTGAAAGAATACTCAACAAGCCTGTAGTCAAGATACGGAACTCTTGCCTCGATGCTGTGCGCCATGCACATCTTGTCAGGTTTCATAAGCAGGTCCTCAGCAAGATAATTTTTCACATCATAATAAGCCAGCTGCGTTAAAAAATCCCCTTTGGAGAAAAACTCCCTGTTTATTGCACCGTAATTTGCATCAAAATTAAAATTAAGCAGTTCTTTTTTTTCATCATCATCAAAAACGCCAACCACCTCTGCATAGGCTTTTGCCTTGCTGGCTTTGATGCTTAGCAGCATCTTGCCCATCCTGCCGAACATCTGCTCGCCTGTTGCAGACGAATACCTGTAGATTTTGTCCAGCATGGATTTTGGAATCATTCTCAAAGAGCTTGGTATTATTTTTTTTACTGGATGCGGCAAAAACCTCATTTTATGCCCTAAAGCTAAAAACTTGTACTGGTCATAGCCCGCAAAAAGCTCGTCAGCCCCGTCTCCAGTCAGTATCACAGTTACGCTCTTTTTCGCCTCTTTTGACAAGTAGTAGACCGGAACAGCAGCAGGGTCTGCCATCGGCTCGTCAAGGTGCCACACAATCTTCGGCAGGTCTTTCACAATGTCTGTGCTTATCGTAATTTCCCTGTGCCTTGTCCCGAAATGCCCGGCAACTTTTCTGGCGTAGCCCAGTTCGTTGCCTATCTTATCATGCTCGAATGCAAGCGAGAAGGTGCTTATCTCATCAGTGAAATCTCCCATCATGGCAACTATGCTTGAAGAGTCTATGCCTCCGCTTAGGTACACTCCAAGAGGGACATCGCTTATCAGCCTTTTTTCCACAGAATCTCTTAAGAGGCTTATGATGCCCTTCTCAACAATAGCTTTGCTCCTGCTTTTGGTTTTTAATGGAACATCCCAGTATTTTTCAATCTTCAGCTTGCCGGTTTTCAGCTCAAGCAGTGCATAATGCCCCGGCTTCAGCTTTTTTATGCCGTCAAATATAGTCAGGTCAGAAGGAATATACCTGTATGTTATAAAGTCGCTGAGCGCTTTGTAATTGATTTTCCTTTTGATGCCGGGAGCCTTTAATATAGCCTTAATCTCAGAGGCAAAAACAAGCTTCTTTCCGTCATAGTAATAATACAGCGGCTTTATGCCAAGCCTGTCCCTTGCAAGAAATAAAACTTTTTTTTTGCTGTCATGCAATGCAAATCCCCAGAATCCGTTGAAATGGCTCAGGCAGTCAATGCCATACTCCTCATACGCGTGCACTATGACTTCCGAGTCTGTGTTCGATATAAATCGGTGTTTTTTTTCCAAATCCTTCCTTATCTCAATGAAATTAAAAATCTCCCCGTTGTAGACAAGGGCAATGGACTTGTCTTCATTGTAGATTGGCTGGTTGCCTGCCTTTGACAGGTCAATTATGCTCAGCCTTCTGCTGCCGAGCGATATGTTTTTACTGGTAAAATAGCCTGCTGCATTTGGGCCCCGGTGCCTTATTTCGCCAGCCATGCTTTTCAGAAGCCTTTTGTCTTCGAAATTAAATCCGCAGATGCCGCACATTTTAATTCAAACAGATGTCCTTTTAATCACCAATTCAGCCAGTATGCCCAAAAAAGCAATTTGGATTGCAGTGAGTATAAGCAATGCCCCCCCAAGCCCGAACTGGTTGAGCAGGATGAAGTCCCTTGTAAGCTTTGCAACCCCGCCAAGAAACAAGACAGCGCTGATTGGGATAAAAACATTCAACGGCTTGAAGAAAATTGTAAGCCTGAATATGAGGTTGCTGAAGCCGATGAAATCCCTGATTGGATGGATTGTTGACTTGCCTTTTCTCTCGTAATAGTTTATCGGCACGTACTCAACCTTTAATCCGTTTGTGAGGCAAATCATTGTAAGGGTTGTTGTGAACGAAAACCCGTCCGGAAACAAGTTTATGTACCTTGCTGCAATCTCCCTCCTGAATATTCTCAGCCCCGAGTTTAAGTCCGGTATTTTTGTCTTTGTCAGGTACTGGGCAAAGTGCTTCAGAAGCCATTTTGCAGGCTTCCTGAAAAAAGGCATTTTCACATATTTGCCTGTTCTTGCGCCGACAACCATGTCATTCTGCCTTGACTTTCCTGCAAGCTCCGGTATCTTGTCTGCCGGGTAGGTGCCGTCCCCGTCTATTATGATAATGTAGTCGGAATTCGATTCCCTTATGGCCCGCTTCAGGCAGAACCCATAGCCTTTGTTTTCGCTGTTTTCGATGATTTTTATGCCTTTTATAGAATGCAGTATTTTCCCTGTGCCGTCTGTTGAGCCGTCATTCACTGCTACTATCTCAAAATCATCCTTTAGGCCCTTCAGCGAATTCTTTACATCATCTATAGCGCCCTTTATCGCCTCTTCCTCGTTGAAAACAGGCACCACAATTGATATTTTTGCCATAGCCTGAAGTAATAAGGTTGGTTTATAAAATTTTTCATTTGCCCTATTCGGAAATTTTAAAAACAAGGCGCAATTTGCAGGCTATATGGGAAGCAAGGTAAGGGAAAGCAGGATAAAGGCAAGGATAAAGCATTTTCTCCCTTTTGCAGTCCAGAAGTTCCTTTACGGCAACATTGTAAAAAAAGCAAGGTTGCTCAGGATACAGCTTCAGGGCAAAATAACAAAAGAAGGCATAAAGAAAGAGCTGCAAAAGGCAGGGCTTAAAAAAGGCGATGCAGTCATAGTGCATTCTTCATTGAGCAGGATTGGCTACATTGACGGCGGCGCAAAAGCCCTTATTGACGCTTTTCTTGATGTAATAGGCAGCAAAGGATTATTGGTCATGCCTGCGTTCTCAGCCCTGCATTATGACAAGAAAAAGAAGATGCATGTTTTTGACGTTAAAAGAACTCCTTGCTACACAGGCAGCGTCCCCGAGACATTCAGGCATATGAAAAATGTTTTCAGGAGCGTGTCCCCGACACACTCGTTGATAGCCAAAGGCAAAAATGCAAAATGGTTTGCAAGCGGGCATGAAAAATGCAGCAACCCTTATGCAGGCAAAAGCCCGTTCTACAGGCTTTACAAGTTGGATGCAAAAATCTTCCTCATAGGAGTTGACCAGCTTGCAAACTCCTCAATCCACATTGTCGAGGACAAGTACAAAAAGTTTCCATTCAAAGTTTGGACAAAGCCGAACAAAGTTCTTGTCACTTTCAAGAACGGAAGCAAAAAAATAATTCATGCAAGATGGCATTTGCCGAATCTGTACAGGATAAGGGACAACAATATGCTTGAAAAGCACTTTCTCGATGAGCATTTAATGAAAATATACCCATTCTTCGGCACAGAACTGAGGGTTATAAAGGCAAGGGACGTTGCAGACTGCATGGAGAGGCTGGCAAAGAAAAATATCACAATCTACAGCACAAAAGGCTAAGCAAGCTTTTCCGCTATTTTCCTGTCGCTTTCCAGCATCAAGGCATCTGCAAAGAACTTGGCAGCCCAGTTAGGGAAGCATAATGGGGCATACCACCCGTAAATCGGGAAAGCGCCCGGGATAGCGCCCCTTATTGCAGGATTTGGAGAATTTATGTCCTGCACGCTTTTCATGAAAGCATTGCTTTTTTTGGCGGCATCCAGAAATTTTTCATCCTTTGTTATCATGTAAATCTTCTGCCATATTATTGACATCTGTGAATTACCTGTCAGGCAGCTCCATTTTACGCTGCTTTCCCACTCTTTGTTGAAGCTCCCGGCCAGCGAGCCGTCATTTCTTTGCGCTTCTGCCAGCGGCTTTGCCGCCTTTATTGCAGACTCAAGATATTTCTTTTTCCTCAGGTATATTGCAGACTCCAAAATTCCCCTTATGGAATAAGCTATTGTATGCACTAATGGCTCCTGCTCCGGAAAAAACCCATTATTTTCAAACCATCCGTTTTCAAGCTGCTGTGCCAATGCCCAATCGATGTTTTTTGCTGCAGACTCTTTGTATTTTTCATTGGCTGTTATCTTGTGCGCATTAAGAAGCGCCCACGCTGTTCTGGTGTTGTAAGTGTGTATATGATTAAGATAGTCATTTTTTCTCCAGCAGCCGTCATTGTCCATTACTGACACAAGCCAGTCAGCTGCTTTTTCAGCAGCCTTTTTGTATTTCTCGTCTTTTGTCTCCTGGTAAGCCCTGCACAGCCCGAAAATAACCTGCCCTGTGTTGAACACAATTGGGGTGTCTTTCCTGCCTGCCCCTGGAAAAGCCCCGCTTGGCAGCTGATTTTCCAGCTCAAACTCAGCCATCTCTACTGCCATTTTCCTGTATGCAGGATTTTTTGAGATTTCAGCGTAATTGAAGAATGTAGGTATTATATAGCCGGTTGTCTCGACATACGATGGAGTCCAGCCCTCAATTAGGGAGTGCATTGCGCTTGCCCCCCCATCTCCTGTCGCCTTTTGCGCATTGGCAAGCCATTCCATAGCTGCTTTTATATGCACGTCGTTTGAGTAGGTATTGTATTTTTTATTCAGGAAATTTCTCAGGGAAATCGAGCTGATGATGTAGAAATTCGAGGGCTTCAGCCCGTGCAATGCATATTTCAGGTACCTCATTATACTCTGTAAAAAATATCAATTTATAAATCTATTCAAGAAAATGCCCTCGATAAGTTTATAAATAATCCAAAGTTTGCCGAGTCAATGAAAATATTAGTAACCGGGGGCTCTGGATTTATAGGCACTTACATAACAAGCCATCTTCTTGAGAACGGGCATAGCGTGAAAATTCTTGATCTGAAAGAGCCCGGGATAAAGCATAAAAACCTTGAGTTTGTGAAGAAATCAATTCTTGATAAAATAGCCAATGACATCAGGGGATGCGATGCAGTATTTCATTTTGCCGCGCTGCTTGGAGTTGACAACTCCGACAAAAAGCCCTTGGAAACTATGAAGATAAACCTTGAGGGCTCTGTCAATGTATTCAAGTCGGCAATTGATGCGGGGGTCAAAAGCATGATTTACTCGTCCTCATCTGAAGTGTACGGCGAGCCGAGAGAGCTTCCGATAAAAGAAGACAGCGTCAAAGGTCCTGTTTCGACTTACGGAGTGTCAAAGCTTGCGGCGGAGATTTATGCAAAAGCCTTCAATCAGGAGTTCGGCACTGGCATAAGGGTTGTGAGGTTCTTCAATGTCTACGGGCCCGGGCAGGAAGCAAGCTGGGTGGTGCCTATTTTCATAAGCAAGGCGCTCAGAAACGAGCCGATAAAGGTTTTTGGGAACGGCACCCAAACAAGATGCTTTACTTATGTTGAGGATATTGCAGACGGAGTCATAAAAGTCTTTGAAAAAGGAAAAAATTGGGAAGCGTACAACATAGGCAACAGCCAGCCGACAACAATACTTGAATTAGCGCAAATTATAAAGGAATTGGCAAAAAGCAGGTCTGAAATTGTCAAAGTAGGGTTCGGGAAGGAAACAAGGCTGAAAGAAAGGGAGATAGAGTACAGAATTCCCGACATCTCAAAGATGAAAAGCCTCGGATGGCAGCCAAAGACAATGATAAGGGAAGGCGTTAAGAAAATTCTGGAGAGTATGAAGAATAATTGATTTTAATTATCAAAAATTCTTAAAAACTGCCTTACTCGATTTGAAAAATCTCTTTGTGGCAGCTATAACTTCTTTATAATTAAAACTTTTGCAGGTATAAATCACTATTGAGGAAAACTTTGTATTTGACCATATATAAACCGCAATACCAGAATCAATTAACGGTACAAAAGCATCATAGCCTTGATTTTCTTCTTTTCCAATGCCTCCTGGAGAAAAAATTATTGGTTCGCCATACATCCTTAACTTTAATGATTTTGTTATATATTTAAAGTAATTTTTTATCACTTCTTTATCTACTTTTATCTTATAGAGAATTTTGAAATATATCAATTTTGTCAAAATTCTCTAAGAGAACTTTGAATGAAAATGGTGAAAATAATGAATTTTTCAAAGTTCTCTATAGAATCCTTCTATTAACAATCTCTGCCTAGTTAAATCCGGTGCTAAATTTTTCATCTATTAACCCCTCCCGATTCCATGGTAAAGTATGCCCATTGTCTTTATCTTCTCTTTATCCAGGCAATTCCTGCCGTCTATAACAGCCAATATCTTGTTTTTCTTTAATAAGCTTAAGTCCATGTTTTTGAACTCAATATGGTCTGTTGCCAGAATAATGTAATCGCTTTTGTTAAGCAGCTCATTCAAATCCTTGGCATTGCTTCCCTTGCCCACATGCGGGTCAAAGACAAAAATATCCGCGCCCTTGGTTTTCAGGATATTTATGATTTCAAATGCAGGGCTTTCCCTTGTGTCATCAACATTCGCTTTGTACGCCAAGCCAAGCACCCCGACTTTTGCGCCCTTGATTGTTTTTTTCAGTTTTCTCATTTCATTTTCCAGCAGCTCAATTGTATAGTGGGGCATATTGTTGTTGATTTCTCTGGCTAATAAAAGGAATTTATGATGGAATCCTAATTGTTTGGCTTTTTCAATTAAATAATATGGGTCAATACTTATACAATGCCCCCCTACCCCAGCTCCGGGATAATGGGGCATGAATGCAAACGGCTTTGTTGAAGCGCCTTTAATGACTTCAAGCACGTCAATTCCTGCCCTGTCAAAGCTCTGCGCCATCTCGTTGACAAATGCTATGTTCACATCCCTGAATGTGTTTTCCATTATCTTGGTTGCTTCTGCAGCCTTGACGCTGCTAAGCTCAACAACCTCTGCATCTATTATGCTCCTGTAAAACTCGGCAGCCTTCTTTGCAGCTTCCTTTGTTACTCCCCCAACCACCCTTGGCAGATTCTCAACAGTCCATTTCTTGTTGCCCGGGTCAATCCTTTCAGGGCAGTGCGCCACAAAAATGTCGTTTTTATAAGCGTCAAACTTCTGCTTTTTCAGTATCGGAACGGCAATTTCCTCAATCGTGCCGGGGTAAATTGTTGATTCTACAATCAAAAGCGTGCCCTGCCTGATGAACTTCGAGACTGCTGAAACAGACTCCATCAGGGCCGTCAGATCAGGTGAATTGTTCCTGTCTACCGGGGTTGGCACGCATATTATGATGGCATCAGAATTCGGGATGCATTCAGCCGGGTCGGCTGTTGCCGATATGCCGTTTTTCAGGTTTTTTAATTTGCTGATTAGGTACTTGTCATCAATAGGGCTTTGGCTCTTGTTGATTAACTCTATTTTATTCTTGTCCACATCCAGCCCATAAACCTTGTTGCCCTTTTCTGCGCACAGGCACGCCACAGGCAAGCCAACATAGCCCAGGCCCACTATTGTTATGGTTTTCATTCGGCAAAAGACATGTCCTTGATTTATAAACGTTTCTAAGAGAAGCTTTAAATATTGCACCAAAGTACTTCGTGCCATGAAAGTCTTAGTAACAGGAGCTTCAGGAGCCCTTGGGCAGTCGCTAAAAAAAGTATTCAGGAATTCATTCTGCCCAACGCATAAAGACATGGATGTAACTAATCCAAAGTCTGTCAATAAGATAATTTTAAGCTACAAGCCAAACATTTTGATACATGCAGCTGCGTTAGTCGGCATAAGGGAATGTGAGGAAGACAAAAAAAAAGCATGGGCTGTAAATGTAGAGGGGACGCAAAATATAGTCAACGCACTAAAAAAACTGGACAACAACTGCTACCTTATTTATATGTCAACAGCATGCGTTTTTGCAGGAGAACACAATAAATTCTACACAGAAGATGACATCCCAAGCCCGAAAAATTACTACTCCCTTACAAAATTGTGCGGCGAGATTGCAACAAGGCA
>JAGVXS010000083.1 GCA_018303685.1 Candidatus Woesearchaeota archaeon | reverse complement strand
GTCAGTGTAGCCGTTTGAATGCGGACCTGAGCTTCTTAAAGCAATAATTTTGTCGCCTAGCTTGATTTTATGCTTTGCGAATTTATTTTTTTGTATGAACCCCACCATAGAGCCAAATGCTTCAAAAGCGTATCCGTGCTTTGGCGAGCTTAATAGCTCATCAACAGAGGCTGTTTCCCCTTTTCCAAAGTTTATGTTGATTGTACTTCTTAGTATACTGGACGCATTGCATTGCTCAAGGCCCTTTGACATTCCCTTTACTATCTCCCCAGTAATCGCTTTTTCCAGAATTTGGGACTGGCACAGAATGCAGTCCATAAATAAAAAAGGATTTACTGCACCCAAAGTTGCCAAGTCATTGGCATTAACGGCAACACAGTCGATTCCAATTGTATCATATTTATCCATCAATTCCGCTATTATGGATTTTGTGCCTACGCCGTCAATTGTACTGGCAATGTAATGCCTTGGAAAAACCTCATTGTTTTTAAACAGCTCTGCAAACATGCCTTTGCTTTCGGGCAGCATATCTCTCTTTAAAGAAGGAGGGATTGCCTTTTTGATGGCTGCAACAGATTTGCTTTCTGCACCCTGATAGCTTGGCTTCATGCAAAAAGAGGAAAGAGATGTATTTATAAAGGTTTTTGGGCAGATGTTAAATAATTTAGTAATGCCTAAGTAGTAAAAAATCGAAAGATTTAAAAAGTGAGTACTTTTATTGTTTATTAAAACAAAATGGAAATAAAAGGAGCCATATCAACGAGCCCAGATAATTTGGTATACTCTATAGACCCCTTGTCCTATGAACGACTAGATTATGGGGCAGATATAGGGCGAATTGCTAGGGAGTCTAAAATTCAGACATATCAAGCATTGATAGCCAAAGTGGTTGCTAAAGAGCCTAGCTTTCCAAATTCTCGTTATTCTATTCAAAAATATGAAATACACAATAACGAACTTGTTGTATATTTAAGTATGGCACATACTAGTTCCGAGAGGATTAGTGATGATAGTGATGAGCAAGGAAAAAAAACAACTGTTAGTAAGGTATACGGGGAAAATTTGGAATATTATTTGGAAAAAGCAAAAATAAGTATACCTTTAAATGATTTTACAGTAAAGTTTAACAAGGATGGAAATTTAGATGGGTTATTAGTTGTAGCCACAAATAAAAGGAGGAAAACATATAGTGATGCTATAGATTTCTTGCATGCTTATTCATTAGAGGTTTTGTCCAAGCAATTAGTAGCAACGAAAGAATAAAGATTACACATCCTTTCTTCTATACCTCCAATATTCCCAAGCCATCGGCATGAATGACAAAATTATTATAATCAAAATCACAATTGTGAAATTCTCCTTTACAATCGGCATGTTGCCAAAGTAATAGCCTCCAAAGACAAACAGGGCAACCCACAAGATGCCGCCAAAGATATTGTAAAACAGGAATCTTAAGTAGCTCATCCTGCCCACTCCAGCAACAAAAGGGGCAAAAGTCCTTACAATTGGCACAAACCTTGCAAGCACGATTGTCTTTGCACCGTATTTCTCGTAAAAATTATGAGTTTTGTCCAAATATTCTTTTTTGAATATTTTTGGGTATTTCTGAAACGCCTTGGCGCCGAGAAATTTTCCGATTGAATAGTTGATGGTGTCTCCCAAAATCGCTGCTGCAGCCAAAACAATGAACAATGCAAGCACATTCAGCACGCCGATTCCAGCAAAAGTGCCTGCTGCAAAAAGCAATGAATCGCCTGGAAGAAAAGGCGTGATAACCAATCCAGTTTCAAGAAAGACAATAAGGAAAAGAAGAGCATAAGTCGTTGCCCCGTAATTCTGTATTACAAGGCTCAAATATTTATCCAGATGTAGTATGAAATCAATGAAATTGTTGAAAAGTCCCATGCTTATCTTTTACTTTACGCCTCAATCGGCAAAAGCGGTTCACTTTTAGTGGCATGCGAGTGATCTCGTGCGAACTCGCTCACAAGTCACTGCTGTAAATTCAAAAGTCGCTCTCGTATTTTTGGATTTTTAATTTAAATTTTTATTGAATGTTTTTAATTGATATTACTATGTCCCCATTATGCTATACCCAGCATCAACATAAATAACTTGCCCTGTTATGGCTTTTGACAGGTCGCTGCACAAGAATAACGCGCAATCAGCAACTTCATCTGCCGTGATGTTTCTTTTCAAAGGAGCCTTTGCAATATAGTTAAGAAGCATTTCCCCGAAATTTGCAATTCCTGAAGCTGCCAGCGTTGCAATAGGGCCTGCTGAGATTGCATTAACCCTTATCTGCCTGTCTCCCAAGTCGTATGCAAGATATCTTACACTTGACTCAAGCGCGGCTTTTGCAACCCCCATTATGTTGTAGCCAGGGACTGCTTTCTCGCTTCCAAGGTAAGTCATTGCTATTATAGCGCCATTGTTTCTCATCATTGGCGCGACTCTTCTTGAAAGCTCTGCCAATGAATATGCGCTGACTTCATGCGCAACCTGATAGCCTCTCCTGTCAACATTCATGAACTTGCCCTGCAAGTGCTCTCTTTTTGCAAATGCAATGCTGTGGATTAAGAAATCCACCTCGCCAAGCTCGTCCTTCATCTTCTTGAAAAAGGAGTCAAGCAGCGCATCGTCAACAACGTCGCATTGCGCATAAACTGGATTGTGAAGTTCCTTCATGAGCGGAACACTCCACTGCTCAGTCCTTGCCTGGTAGGAAGCGCCGATCCTGCAGCCTGCCTCGTCAAGCTTTTTGGCAATGTGCCATGCTATGCTTTTGTCATTTGCTATGCCGAAGACTATCGCTTTTTTTCCTTTTAAATCGATTGAAACGGACATTTTATCTGACCTCCAAAAAACTAATTTTTTAATATTTCGTCGAAAAAACAACTTCAATTTATAAAGTTTTAGGTTAAGCCAGAATTTGAATGGGAGGTTTGGCATTATCAAAGGGAAATGGGAATTGCATTTAAACTTTTAGAATTAGCTTTTTAGAAAGATGCTTTTCAGTATGTTGGTATAATAAGGCATCATACAATCTAATCAATTCTTTTACAGCAGGATTTTCTTCATTTAGCTTGAATAATTTGGCTCTTCCAATCTCTCTTGTTGGTTTTACTATCCCGTTTTTCAGCAATTTGCCCCATATCCTATGCAAAGTTGTCCAGCCTATATTTGAGTTTTCCGCAATATCTGACAAAGAGTAATCAAGCCCCCCTTCCTTCAATTAAAAAATCCAATACTCTTATTACAGGCGTGTCTCCAAGCGTTTCCCTGCCAAGCGTTTCCCTGAAGATTGTTGTTTCTTCCATAAATATAATATTGTAAGCAACATATATTTAAAGGATTCTACTATTATGTTTTTAATAAATGGCCATAAGAAAAAGAAAAATGTCCTTTATTTAATATTTTGCTTTACTCGCTGAACTTGCGTGAAAATGCAATGATGCCCTGGGATATATCTTTGCCCCTTTCGCTTAATGTGTAAAAAATCTTTCTTGGGTTATCAACAGCAATTCTTTCCACAAGCCCCAAGGTTTCCAGCAGCTTCAATTTTTTGGAAAGCGCCCGTGATGTAACCTTAAGGTGCTTTTTCAGCATTGTGAATGTGGTCTCGCCAGAGTCAAATAAAAACAACATAACAGGGACTATCCATTTCCTGCCTAAAATTTCAAAAAATTTTGCCTACTGCCATATACTAAATATTATATACGATTTTTGTATTTTGCTGATTATTTTTGATTTTTATAAATATTTCGCTTTAATTGGAGGTTATTATGAAAATTTTTTTTGCAAGCCAGTCATTTTACCCGCATATTGGTGGAGTCTCGACTTATTTGCTTAACCTGGCCAAAGGGCTGATGCAAAGAGGCAATGAAGTCATTGAAGTGCATCTAAGGACGCCTAACGAGTCAAGCGAAGAAACCGTCAAGGGAATAAAGGTATTCAGGATACCCAAAGAGCCATTAAAGGAGGAATTGCTTAAAGGCTACAGCAATTTCAAGGAAAGGATTTATAAAGAATGCCATGGTGAAGGGGAACTTTTCAAAAAAGAGCCGTTAATAACATATGGATATGACGAGTACAATCAAATAAACCTGTCCATTGGAAAGCAGATAGAGGAGCTTCTTGAAAAACATCCTACTGAGATCGTCCATATTCACGATTTCCAGCTCTTATTGATCTACAGGAACACTCCGAGAGGAATCCCAGTCATACTGACTTGGCATATCCCATTTATAGATTCTATATCAAAGCACCTCAAGCAGTTTCTGATCAAGCATATGAAAGAATTTGACAAAGTGATTTTTTCCTGCGAAGAATACGCAAAATCGGCTGTAAGGGCGGGATTGCCCCATGAGAAGGTGGAAATCATCCATCCAATTGCGAATAATAGCTTGTTCAAGCCTAAAGAGGCTGGGAATGAAATAAAAAAACTCTTCAGAATACCTCAAGACTGCAAGATTATTTTATGCGTCCAGAGAATTGACCCAAAAAGCGGCCATATACAGCTGATTAAAGCCATGCCGAGGGTAATTGAAAAATTGCAAAAAGTAAAGCTAATGTTTGTCGGCGGCGAGTCTATGACGAGCAGGATATCGCACGAAAGGGATAAATACGAAAATGAAGTCCGCGAGTTGATTAAAAAGCTTAACCTTGAAAATGATGTAATTTTTACAGGAAGCATTGATTATGAAAAGCTCCCCCTTTACTACAATACTGCGGATATAGTTGCTTTGGCTTCTAAAAACGAAGGGTTTGGCCTGGCTCTGGCAGAGGGCATGTCCTGCGGAAAGCCGGTGATAGGGACAAATGTCCCGGGCATTGCCTTGCAGGTAAAAGACGGCGTGAATGGATTTTTGGTGGAAGTTGGCGATTATGAGAAAACAGCCGACAAGCTGCTCAAATTGCTGGCAGACGGCAAGTTAAGGGAAAAGATGGGAAAAGAAAGCCTGCGCATTGTCAAGTCAAAATTTGAAATGTCAAGAGGCATTGACAGGCATCACCAGCTTTATATGAGATTATTAAAAGAAAAAACCGACTGGCGGCTTGAAAAAATCAAATTAGATGATGTATCTGCCATAATAACGGATTTTGACAGGACTATCACAGATGAGCCGGGAGTTGTAGATGAAGCAATTTTAAGAGAGCTGGAATCATTAAACAAGCCCTTGTTTCTTGTTACCGGAAGAGAAGCTGAATACGCAAAAAAGCTTTACAAAAAATACCCAATATGGGACTGCATAATTGCAGAAAATGGAAGTTATATATATTTTCCCGCTAGTGAGCTTGCTTGGACATTCACATCAGAAAAATTTGAAGAGGCGAAAAGAATGCTCAAGATGAGCGGATTTCCGGCAAATTTCGGCAATGCCGTAATCAGCGTTTCAATAAAGCTTGAGCAGAAACTGGCTGATTTGCTCGAAAGCATTACAGGGTATCTTGGCTTCAGGACAAATGTAGACGAAGTTATGGTATTGCCAAGAGGAATAGACAAAGGCGTCAGCGTTAAACTGGCCCTGAACTACCTTAGCTTGGACCCCGAGAAAGCCATAATAATTGGAGACGGAGAAAATGACATAGACCTGTTTATGATACCTGGGTTCAAAATAGCTGTTGCAAACGCTGCCGGCCGGCTGAAGCTTTTTGCGGATGAAGTGACAAAAAAGCCCTCAACTGAGGGCATTCTTGAGATAATAGAAAAGCTGAGGATGTGAAAGCAAAATTTTAAATAGTTTTTAGTTATCCTGAATGCATCAAAATGCCCTTGAACAACCTGAGTTTGAAGCAGTTTTTGGAGATGGACATTGGAGGCAATCTTGGCAGTGATTATGCCGTATTTCTGGGAGTATTTATTGGGTTAATTACAGCGCTTAAACTGTTTGAATTGTATGCGATACGCCTTCTCAAGAAGCTCTCAAAAAAGACCAAAACGGAAATTGATGATATAGTTATAGAGTTTGTCGGAAAGGTAAACTGGAGGCTGTACATATTCATATCGCTTTACGCCGCCTTAAAGACATTGGCTTTGCACCCGCTGGCGGACAGATTGCTGAATTACGCGGCGATAATTATTTTGGTTTATTATGGCGTAAGGTTTGTCGGCGTAATTATAGACTATTACACAGGCAG
>JAGVXS010000063.1 GCA_018303685.1 Candidatus Woesearchaeota archaeon | reverse complement strand
TAAACCAAAAACTTTATATATAAACATTAAAATAAATAGTCCATCAAAATAAAAGAGGCAAAATGAATAAGAAGTATTATGTCATTGCATTGCTTATCTGTTTAATTCTTTTAGTTTCTGCCTGCAAGAAAACAGGCGCTGCAACAGGGGGAGCGCCAAGGACCCCTTTCATAGGCGGGACAGCAGGCATCACAATGGATTTTGAGAAAGACAGCCCGCCACCTGAAGTGACTGACGACTCCTCATTTGCGTTTAACGTCATTGTAAAGCTTAAGAATGACGGCGAGTTCAAAGTTGACAGCAATGCCATAAGGGTCAACCTGGTTGGCTTTGACCCAAACGACTTTGGCAAGACATTCTCTGACTTGTCTGACAACCAGCCGGAAGACACACTGGAATCCAGAAAAAGGGATGCAGAAGGCAATATAGTGGAGGGGACAACAACATTTGTCACATTCCCGAAAGGCGGCGATAATTTCGTGCCTAGGAAATTCAGCGGCAACACGGAGTTCACTTTTAGGGCAGATGCCTGCTACAACTACAGGACAGAAGCCAACACAAAGCTGTGCATGCTAAAGGACATGATAAACGTGAGGGACAATGCAATATGCAAGCCTACCTCGGCAAGGACAGTATACAGCTCTTCAGCGCCTGTGCAGGTGTCAAATTTCAGGCAGAGTGTTGTTGGAAAGGACAAAATCACGTTCAGCTTTGACATTGCATTAAATGGAAATGTAGACATATTCTGGAGCAGGGACAAGAGAACACCTTCAAGCGGCTTTGACGCTGCATGCCCCAGAGACCCAAGGACGAGAAGGGAGATTGAAAATAATGTGGGAGTTGAATTGCTCGAGATTCCTGTTGACCCTGTTGTTACAGAATTGAAATGCGGCGGCTTGGACAATAGTTTTGAGGGCGTTGTCAAGCTGGTTGGAAACAAAAGGACAATAACCTGCACAGCTTCTCTAGTCTCAGACAGGCTTGACCTGGAAAAGACGATGGGAATACTGTTAACTTACAACATTCTGGACAGCAAAGAAAAAAAGGTTTTGATAAAGCACTTGGCTGATGCCCCTTAACTCCCCACAAGGGTAAACTGGCTCAGCAAGGCTTCCAACTGCACAAACTCGTCAGAGCCTTCTGTCATCCTAAACTCAATTTCGCCGCATTTCTCTATGAGAATCATTTTTGACTTGTTGTCTAAGTTCAGATCCAATATCTCTTTTTGTATCTGCTTTATCACGTCAATGCCGGCCAACCCATAGTTTAGCATCAGGCCCAGCAGCTTGTTTCTTGCCTCAATGAATTTATTCTTTAACGCCAGCTCCAAGACTTCCCTTATCTCTTTTGGCTTTGCCACTGAAGCCATTGAATGCACCAAATCCTCTGTTATGTGCTCTGCAATTGCAGCAGAGCTTTGCAGGATGTTTTCCAGCTTCCTGCAGTCTCCTTCGCAAATCTCGTATAATGCCTCTTTTGCCTTCTCGTCAATTTTCAATTTCTCGTCTTTTGCAATTTTTTCAATGATTTCAATTATGTCTTTTTTGTCTAATTGCCTGAACCTGAAGACAACGCACCTGCTTTGTATAGGCTCGATTATTTTTGAGGAGTAATTTGCAGACAAGATAAACCTGCAGTTTTGTGTGTAGTTTTCCATAGTCCTTCTTAGTGCCTGCTGCGCCTCTCTTGTCAATGCATCACACTCATCAAGATAAATTATCTTGAACGGCACATTTCCTATTGCCCTTGTCCTTGCAAAATCCTTTACCTTGTTTCTTATAATGTCAATTCCTCTTTCATCGCTTGCGTTTAATTCAAGAAAATTCTGCCGCCACAAGTCACTGAACAGCTTTTTTGCAATGACTAATGACAGGCTAGTCTTGCCGACTCCTGCAGGGCCTGCAAACAATAAATGCGGCAGATTCTGCTGCTCGACAAAGGCTTTTACCCTTTTAACTATCTCTTTCTGGCCCTTTATTTCAGAGAAGTCACTTGGGCGGTATTTCTCAGTCCACAGAGCGTTTTCTAGATGCATTTAACCCCCTAAATAGTCCTACCTAAGAAAACAAACTATGTTTAAAAATGTTTAGATAATATCTTCCTCAGCAACGACCATGAAGTCGCCGACTGCTATGACAGCGCTGAACGGTATCAGAATATGCCCTTCCTTGTCCTTTTCAAGCTCAAGCTTTTCTGTGTACGAAGTCGGGTTGTGAAGCACCATATGGATTAGCTCGCCGCTTCTTGTCTCGAAAATGATGTCTCCAACCTCTCCAAACCTCTTGCCCGTCTTGCTCACAACAGTCTTTCCAATCAGTTGCTTTGAGAATTTCTTATCATCTTCAGCCATGTTTATCCCTCTGCAGTTATTACTCAAGGATTGTAAGAGAAGTTATATTTAAATGTTGCGGAAAACTTCTTTTCCGAAACTCCGAAAATCCCTGATTTTCGATAGTTTTGGATTTAGCTTATCCTTACTTTCAGCAAATTGCTTACTTCCTCTTCATTATAGCAAGTGCTTTTTAAGCCGCACTTCCTGCACTTGTTTTCATTATGGCAGAAATCAGGCAGTTCCCTGCTTTCAAGCAATGCCAGTATATCATTTACTATCTGGGTTACCTCCTCTTTCATATATGGATTTACTGCAATATGCCTTTTTTCCTTTGTGTCAAGGTACACAACAAAGCCCTCTTTAATTGGCTTTTTGAAGTGCTCCTGCAAAAGCAATGAGTAAGCTGCAAGCTGTACCCTGTGCGATGGCCACACTCCGTCATTTGGGGCTCTGCCTGTCTTAAGCTCAAAAGGCACGTATTCGCCATTATAAACATGAACTTGGTCAATTATGCCCTTTAGTCTCAAAGTTTCTGACTCAACTCTAAGCTCTGATAGTATCTTTGGCTCCAGCCTCTGCCATAATTCATCTCCAAAAACGTTGTTTGATTCTATGAAGCTGAATATGTTGCTTGCCCTTGTCATTGACTCGTCGCTTATAAAGGCAGAGCTTCTCCTGTAGGCGTCCAGCATGCTTAGATTGACGTCTTCAAGCCTCTGCCTGTTGTTGGCTATAGCCTGCCTTAGAATCTGGAGGTATTTCTGCCTGTACATAACTTCAAGGCCTGCAAGAGGCGTCTTTTTCGCTATTGAAGTGACAATTAACTCTTCTGCCTTGTTTATATTGTCATATGTTTCATGCCTTATAGAGCCAAGCACCAAAGACTCTTTTGGAGGCTCTTTCAGAAGCAGCACTTTCTCAAGAAACAGCTTTCTGGAGCAGTACAGATAGCTTGACAGCAAAGAAACTGAGATTTTCATGGCAATTTCGCTGTAGAATTGGTTTATATAGTTTGCGTGAAGATGTCCAGTGGTTGGTAAGATGAAAGTTCGCCATAACTATGTTATATGTTCGTTCGTGCCGCTTCTTCATTATGGTTTTCCCTTTTACAAGGTCGCTACATTACTTTCGCTTAATTCTGTAGATGTGAACTTATCAGATCACATAACGGGGAATTAAACGGTTCGCTTTTATTACCACAAAAACTCAGCCTAACTTTTTTCTTTTAACTTTACTTTAAGAATTGAGAATGTGTGGGTTATTTGAAGATTAAATATAAGTCTATTAATTTATACTAACTCCATCTTAAAAGCTCATTATAAAATGCCTTTGCTTGCTTTTCTTCAAACTTATCTGGATCGCCAAGACATCTCGTTTCTACAAAATTTTTATTTTCGTCATAAATGTTCCATATTACATATTTGTATGTTTTCCCAATATTTCCTTCTTCTAAAATTATAGTTTTTTCAACATATGCATTAACACTACCTATTCCAAAAAAACTAGAATATCCCCCGCAATAATACTTATTTAGATTCTCACCTTCCTTTGTTCCCTTTCTACATGTTGCATATCCTTTAACTGTCCAACCATCATAAGTTTTCTCCCTAATATTTAATCCCCAAAAGCTATCCTCCTGCATTGTAACATCTATTTGTGGGCAAGTGCTTTTTGGCAGTAATTTAATTGCAGAAAGATTAATTTTAGCATTGATGGGGTTAAATGTTTGGAATTCTGTTCTTTCATAAGACTCTATTACTGAATTTACAACTTTATCTTGATTTTTAAAAGCTAAGAAAAGTAAAAGAACAACAGCTATAGATATTGTTGCTTTCGTTCCGTGATTTAATCCGCGGAAGGCATATTTTAGGTTTATAGTCAAATGCCAAACCTTTCTCAATATAAAAAAGAGTAAAACAAGCTGCAATAAAGAACCAATTTTTATGAAGATTAAGACAATTTGATTTAATTTATAAACATTAGAGTTGACAATCAAAAAAACCAAGATTAAACCAGTCAATTTAAGTAAATCATAAAAAAACACCTTTTTGTTTAATCTACTGTGAGGATGCTCTTTTTCAGTAAACCAATATCGAAATCGATTCCATTTTCTTTGAAGGAAATATTTTACTTTTTCTAATAATTCGTTCCCTTCCATTTTTTACCAATTTTTCTTTTTTAGTATCTTAAATATTTTTGGACCTTGAAATATCATGGTAAATACAACTCCAACCAAGAATAATCCTCCCCCAATTTTCCACTCCTTTCCCAAAAAGATAATAATTAATCCCAATAGGATTATGTATATTCCTGAATTTTTCCAATCTTTCATACTAAATTCATTCAGCGGTTTTTGGTTATTATCCATCTTAATATTGTTAATATATGCTTATTTAAAAGGTTATACTATTTGTGGGAAAAATTTCAATACTGCCCAGATGATTAAAGCAAACCATCCAAGCATAACCCAAGTGTCCCTATCATCAAAATTTGTTATTGTTGCATAAATAAGTAATACAAAACTATAATAAAAATATGCATAAAAGATTCCATTAATGATTACATAAAATAAACTATAGCCAGAGCCTAAACCATAATCAAGCATAGGAATCAAAATGCTAAACCACTCATTAATCCCACCAATAAAAAGGTAGGATACTGAAATAGTTTTGTAGTAAATATAATTCAGACCAATACCAATAATAAAAATCAATAAGAATTGCATTAAATGTGGTCTTACATCATCTTGAATCCTAAAGTATACATATTTTTTTAAAAAATTCTTAAAACTAAAATGTCCTCCTGAAAAAGGAGGGTGGGAATGTCTTTTCCTCCCAGGGATATACATTTCATATTCTTCGTCATGATGTCTTGCCATCATAAAGATAAGTATAATAGCCTTATAAAAACATTTGCAAAAGAAATAGGCGGCAACTCAAATGTAAATTATAACTTAAATAGATAGGATTAACACCCTTTTCAGAACTTTTTCTTCAAAAAAGACGCAATTACGCTAAAACCATATTAGAAGCTATAAGCCTCACCCATTTTAAGCGAGTCCGCTCCTCACCCCATCAAAGGGGTTGCGGTGCTCCTCTAACATTTTTTCAGCTCTACAAAATTTATCCGCTCTGAAACTTGTGGGCTGCCTCAAGTTTCGAGGGAAAATTTTGTGAGGAAAAAATGTTCGCCTAAAATTGTACGTTATGTGAACTTTCATCTATAAAAACCGCAAACTATTTTAACAACCTAACTAATTATGACCACATGAAAGAAGGCGCATACATAGGAGCTTTGATTGCTTTATTGGTATACTTCATGCTTCCTATCTATGGTAATAATGGAGCGCCTGCAAGCATTATACCAACTGGAAATGTTGTTTCAAGCCCGACAGGCTTCAGCACTTACGTTTCAAATCTGCCCTTCAGCATGATAATTTTCTTTGCTTTGGAAACTCTCGGAGTTTCTCTCGGAATAGCAAGCCAGATGATTCTAAAGAAAGTGTATGGCTAAATCAGTGAAATTCCAGCAATAAACTTAAAAATAACGAGAGCGACTTCTTAAAGCAGGCATGATTGAAGTAATCCGCTTGTGATTTTTTGCCTAAAATCAGTCATTGAGGGGCACCCATTATAGCTCATGGAAGCGCATGGGTATCAGATTTTATTTAATCAGATTTCAATTGCATGGACTTGAAATCAATCTAAAACTTTAAATATTAACAATAAAACTTCTTAATTATGGACATTGAAAGCAGAATAGCCTTGATAAAGCAGGTAGGGGAGGAGATAATCACAGAAGAGGAGCTAAGGCACCTTCTCAAGACAAAGCCAAATCCAATCGCTTATGACGGCTTCGAGCCTTCTGGCAACCTCCATATTGCCCAAGGCATAATGCGCGCAATAAACGTCAACAAGATGCTCAAGGCAGGCTGCAGGTTCAGGATGTGGGTTGCAGACTGGTTTGGCTGGCTCAACAACAAGATGGGCGGAGATTTGGAGAAAATCAAGCTTGTCGGCAAGTACCAGGTTGAAGTTTGGAAAGCCTGCGGAATGGAAACTGACAAGATTGAATTCCTGTGGACAAGCGATGCAGTTTCAGATGCAGAATACTGGAAAAAAGTGGTTAATGTAGCAAGAAACACCACAATACAGAGAATGATAAGGTGCGGGCAGATAATGGGCAGGAAAGAGGCAGATGTCCAGCAGGCTTCCCAGATTTTGTACCCTGCAATGCAGTGCGCTGACATTTTCCATTTGAAAGCTGATATAACACAATTAGGCATGGACCAGAGAAAAGTAAACATACTGGCAAGGGAAATAGGGGAAAAGCTCGGCTTTTGGAAGCCTGTTGTTGTATCGCATCATATGCTTATGGGCCTGGGAGAGCCTCCAAAAACAAACGATGAAAACAGGATTCTTGAATTGAAAATGTCCAAAACAAACCCTGATAAGGCTATTTTCATGAACGACTCAGAAGAGGAAATCAAAAGAAAAATAGCAAAAGCTTACTGCCCTGCAAAAATAACAGAGGAGAACCCGATGCTCGAATATTCAAAATACCTTATATTCGAAAAGTTCAGCACAATGGAGATAAAAAGAACAGAGAAATTCGGAGGGGACTTAGTCATTGAAACGTACCAAGAGCTTGAAAAACTATACAAGGAAGGAAAAATACATCCAATGGACTTGAAAAACGCTGTTGCTTACTACATCAACGAGATGATAAAGCCCGTCAGGGAAAAATTCCAGAAAGATTCGAAATTAAAGAAATTGTTGGAAACTCTAAAGGGTTTTGAAGTGACGATATAGTTATATTAAGATATCTTCCCATTTTTTAAGAAGTTTAATGCCAATTCTACACTTTGTTCTAAAGAAGTATCCAATTCAAAGCTTCCATCAGGCATTGGAACATGTATTGGTTCTCTTTCCAAAAACCCCTTCCAATCCTTTAATTTTGGTTTGTCTCTTTCATAACATCTCTTTTCAATCCTTTCTTTAATAACTTCTTCTGGCGCAACACATCTTATTAGTCTTAATTGAAAACTAGTAGCTTGAGTCATTCTAATATACCTATCAACCCAGATTGGATTTTGTACTTCTGTTGAATAGGTTGCTCTTACTAAAACACTATTACCGCTGTCTAAATCATACATCACACGTGAATCTATCTCACTATAGACTTCTCGTCTGACTACCTTCTCGTAGAAATCTCCTTCACGCAAAGTTGTGCGCTGGTCTTTAAGTGGCTCGCTGTCTATATAAGTTACATCAATATATGGAAGCAATCCTTCTATCAATGTTTTTTTTCCGCTTGCAGGAACCCCTGTGACTAAAATAAGTGCATGCGGCTCAAAATGATAAACCCCCATGCAAAGAAGAAATGGCAATTCAATTATAAACTTAACTTTTTTATTTCTGCTCTATCACAACCATAGTATACCTGTCATTAAGGTATTTCTTTGCAACTCTTCTGACATCATCTATCGTGACTTTTCTTATCTTCTTCAAATAAGAATCAGCAAGTTTCGCATCCTTTATTGACTCCCAAACAGCTAAGTTGTCCGCTCTTGAAAAATTGTCCTCGGTCTCAAGCGCATTGCTCCCTTCGATGTAAGTCTTGGCTTCTTCCAGGTCATTTCTGCCCAGTTTCTCAAGCCTTCTGAACTGCTGCAGTATGATTTTTTTCGCCTTTTCTATGTTCTTCTTGTCCAAGCCGCAGTAAACAGCAAACATCCCGTAGTCAGTCTCGCTTTCATTGTTGACCCCAACCTGGTACGCCAGCCCTCTTTTGTTCCTTATCTCGTCAAAAACCCAGCCTGACTGCCCCCTGCCCAGTATCCCTGCAATGACATCAAAAACATAGCTGTCCTTGTGCATTCTGGGCGCAGTCTTGTATCCCAAAGCCATGTAAGAGTTGTTTGTTTTCCTTTTTTCAACGAGTTTTTTGATTCTTTTCTGCAAAGGCTCATCAACAGGCTGCCTCCTGACAAGCTTGCCCGGCTTCAGTTTGCCGAAATACTTCTCAACCTTGGTCTTGGCGCCATCGACATTTCCCACTATGGAGATAATCATGTTGTTTGGCAGGTAATGCGAGAAATAATAGCCAGCAACATGCTTCCTGTCAAAGCTTTTTACAGCCTCGACGCTGCCGTAAGTCGGGTTTTTTGCAGGATGCCTCTCAAACAATGTCTTCTGGAACAGAATCCACTGGTGCAGCCTTGGGTCGTCTGTAATCATGTTGATTTCCTTCAGAATAACCTGCTTTTCCTTCTCAATGATTTTTTTGCCAAAAACAGGATTGGCAGCCATATCAGACAAAATGTCAAGCGCCCTGTCAAATCTCTTATTGATGATTTTTATAAAAAATGCAGTCCTGTCGCCTGTGGTGTATGCGTTGAACTCTGCGCCGTATTTTTCTATTTCATTCGCAATTTCCCTTGAGTCCTTCCTGCTTTTCGTGCCCTCAAAAAGCATGTGCTCCAGAAAATGGGAAATGCCTGCCATGCTTTTGCTTTCAAAATTCGAGCCGACCTTGAACATCACCTCCAAAGCAACTGACTTTGAGTTATTCTTCTCAAAAATCAAGGTAATCCCGTTTCTCAGCCCGTATTTCTGCATAGGCAAAGGAAAAATTTAAATGGTTTATAATAGTTTTGAATTGCAATGAGAATAAATGAGCTGAAGCCAATTCTTGGGAAAAAGCGAAGCGATGCCGCCGTATTCTATAATTCAGACTCGTCAAAAATTAATGCAAACATGCTCTATTTTTCAGGTTATAAGGGGCTTGGCGCGCTGGTTATACCGAAAAAACATGCGCCCTTTCTGATTGTGCCCGAGATGGAAATGCAAAGGGCTAAAAAATCAATGGTTAAGAAGGTATATTCTATGAATAAAAAAAGATTTTTTGAGTCAATCTACAAAATTGCAAGGAAAAACAGATTAAATACAAAAAACATTGCTATAGATAAAAGCAGCTTTACATTGAATTCTTACAGGCATTTCAGAAATCAATTCAAAAAGATAAAGTCAAAAGACATAGCTTTTGAATGCCTTAAATTGAGAGAGACAAAAACAGAAAAAGAAATCAGAATACTGAAGAAATCATGCGCTTATGCCGATAAAATACTGCAGAAGGCAATCAAAAATTTCAGGCATTTCAAAACAGAAAGCCAAGCTGCTGCTTTTCTTGAATACGAGGCAAAAAAACTCGGCTTGGAATTGTCATTCAGCCCGATTGTGGCTTCTGGCAGCAATGGAAGCATGCCGCACCACGAGCCATCAAATGTAAAAATAAAAAACGACTTCTGCGTCATTGATTTTGGGGTGAAATACAAGGGCTACTGCTCTGACATAACAAGAACAATATATGTTGGAAAACCAAGCGAAAAGGAAAAGGAGATGTATAATATGCTGTTGAAGATACAAGAGAATGCAATAATCCAAATAAAATCAGGCAAAAAATGCTCTGAAATCTATGATTTTGTTGTCAAAAGCCTTGGAAAATACAGGAATTACTTTACCCATGGACTGGGGCACGGCGTTGGAATTGAAATCCACGAGCTGCCAAACCTGAGCTTAAGCTCAAAAGACAGGATAAAAAACAACATGGTTTTCACAATAGAGCCGGGAATTTATTTTCCGAAAAGATTTGGGATAAGGATTGAGGACACTTTGTTGTTCAAAAACAAGCCGGTTTTATTGACAAAGACATCAAAAGATTTATTAATCATTTAAATACACTTTCTAAAATGAAATATAATGAAGACGAGTTTAATTCTGCTGTTCAAGACTATAAAAATAAAATAAAAAATGCTAAAGGAAAGAATTTCTTTATTGTTTTTGATATAAGCAATAAAAACGCTTTCTATTCAATTGCTCCATTGTCCATGGCTTTGCACGAGTTAGGTGCAGATGTGAGCTGCATTGGAATAAACAAAAAGTCAGAGGGATTGGATGTCTTAAAGGATGTATGGGAAGCTTCTGAAGAGCATGAAAAAGGATTAAATAATGAGAAAACAACAGCATTAATGAAGTTTATTGAAGAGGTTGACAAAAAAGCAAAGGGCGAGTTCATAAAAATCTTCAAAAAGCCGGATTTTATTATTGAATCCAAGGAAAATAATTTTACAGGTCCTTTTAGTTTACCCTTCCACACAGAATGGTTTGAAGATTACAGGATGGAAGAGCTGATGCAAACTTCTGAAATTTTATGGAGAGAGGTATATGCCCTGAAAAAAGGAGAGAGGGTAGGCATTGGATTCACGCTGATACCCACTCAGGATTTAATCGGGCACCCGTTGGAAGACTACCTCGATTCGTATTCTATAATATGGGCTATGACTCAAACTGCAAAAAAGACAGCAGAACCCATAATGAGTGCCTATACTTTCAGGGAATCAATGCTTGAGAAAGGTGAAAGGGCCTCAGAATTAAGGACGACATTGCTTGGCTGCGAGCTTTCAAAAGAGATTGATGAAGAGCCTTTTATTAAATATAAAAAGTTATCAAAACTATTAAAACTTGATAGAATAAAGCCAATTGACTTGTCTTTCTCAATAAGCCCAAAAGGATATCCCGGCAAGCATCTTTTCGGAGAGGTGATTGGCTACCCCTCCCAAAATAAAAAAACAAGATGGCTCACTCCCGGGCAGATGATCTACAAGCTGGATTTCTACCCCCAGACAAAATATGATGACAGGAGCCCGATTGCAAGGGTAGCTTTTACTGAGACAATCCCGATTGACATTTTTATAGACACAAACATGGTTGACTGGGCAGACATAAGGGCCAGGAACCAGAAGATAAAGGATATAATGGACAAATGTGATGTAATCTACGCTGAAGGAAAGCCCAAGGAAAAATACACAACAAAGCTTGAAGTCGGCTTAGTAAAGCCAGACGGCACAAGAAGATGGGTGAGGCGCTCTGATACGGATGTCAGGGAAAAAATAAGCAGGGATTACCTGAAAATGACCGGCATAAAGGCAGGCTGCATGGGCAACATACCGGGCGGAGAGGCTTTTGTAACCCCAGAATACATGAAAGGAATCTTCGTCGGGGATGTTGTTGTTCATGTGGACCAGAGTTATCATCTGGATGAAAAAAACCCATTGGTTGTGGAATGCCACGGGGACAGCTACAGCATAGTAAATGGGCCTAAAGACGTCATCGGCAAGATAAACAATAGAAAAAATGATGCGATGAAACTGCTGCTTGAGTCGGAAAAAAACAAGAGCCTGCCGCAGGAAATAATTGATTTGAAAAAGAAGAATTTTGGAAGAGTCGGGGAGTTTGCCATTAACACGAATCCAAAGGCAAGGCTGTGCGAGTACCTGATTGTGAACGAGAAAATAGCAAGAATGATGCACATTGCCCTTGGCTCGGGGTTTGAGCCTGACAGGAGCACGGAATACCACATGGACATTGTGTTTAATGCGCCAAGGCAAAAGCTTGATGTTTACGGGACTGATAAAAATGGAAACAAGCATTGGATATTAAAAGATGGGGAGTTTATAGCTTAAAATGTCAATTGACAAGGCGTGCAAAATAATACTTAAAGACTGCATGAACCTAAAATCAAATGAAAGCTGCCTGATTGTTACGGATTCTAAGCTAAAGCCGATAGGAAATGCGTTATACAGGAATTCATTGAAAATAGCAAAGCAGTCAAAACTAATACTCGTTCCAATTCCGGAATCTCACGGCACAGAGCCTCCAAGAAATGTTGCAGATGAAATGCTGGAGTACAATGTAATTCTATTAGCAACAACAAAATCACTGAGTCATACAAAGGCAAGGCATAATGCAATAAAAAATGGCGCAAGGGCGGCAAGCATGCCTGGCATTACAATTGATATGATAAAAAGGGCTTTAGATGTTGATTTTTACAGAATAAGGGAAATAAATAAAAGACTTATTTCAAGATTAAAAAACAAAAACCTGATAAAAATAACAGCAAAGAATGGCACAAACATAGAGTTTTATCTAAAAGGAAGAAAATGGCTTGGAGATGATGGGATTTACACAAAAAGAGGAGTTTCTGGAAATTTGCCTGCAGGAGAAATATTTATCGCGCCATTAGAATACAGAACAAACGGCACAATTATAGTTGATGCAAGTGTCGGAGGGTTGGGCAAGGTTGATAAAAATATTGAACTAGTTGTTAAAGACGGCTTTATAACAAGTGTAAATGGAGGAAAAGTTGCAAACCAATTCAAAAAACTATTAAAAACTAAACTCCACAAGAATGTAGCCGAGCTTGGCATAGGCACAAACTACAAAGCCAAAATAACAGGCAATGTTTTAGAGGACGAAAAAGTAGCTGGAACATGCCACATTGCCTTCGGCAACAACAGGCACTTTGGAGGCAAAATAGACGTGCCTTTTCATGTCGATGTCGTGATTAAAAACCCAACAATTTACGCTGACGGGGTTTTGATAATGGGCAAAGGAAAGATAAAACTTTAAACCCAAACCTTTTTATACCGAATTTAATTAAATAAAGCAAAATGCCGGCAAAGGAAGCAAAGCCAAAGAACATCATTGACAGCATAATGTACTCTTATTCTACATCATCAAATCCGTATGAGGAAGAGAATAGAATCCTGAAAGAAACAATCAACCGCTTAAAGGAGGAAATCGAGAGGTTCAGGGCTTCTCCGTTGATGGTGTGCGAGGTAAGGGAGATGCTGGGGAATTCATGCTTAATAAAAATCCCAAATGGCAACCAGTTTCTTGTTAACATATCAGGCGACTGCGAAAAGCTGAAATCAGGCGACTTGGTCCTGGTGGAGCAGAAGAACCTTACAATAATAAAAAAAATCCCGATTACAAGGCGCTTTAACGTTGAGAAGTTTGTGATTGTTGAAAAGCCGACAATATCGTGGGAAGAGATAGGGGGATTAAGCCATCAAATACAGGAGATAAGGGAGGTTGTCGAGCTGCCGTTGAAAAAGCCCGAGCTTTTCAAGAAAATCGGCATCACCCCTCCAAAAGGCGTCCTGCTGCATGGCGAGCCCGGCACAGGCAAGACTCTGCTGGCAAAGGCTGTTGCAGCATCAACAAATTCAACTTTCATAGAGGTTGTCGGCTCAGAGCTTGTGCAGAAATTTATAGGCGAAGGGGCAAAGCTTGTGAAGGAAATCTTTGAGTTTGCGAGGAGAAAAGCCCCTTCAATAATCTTTATCGATGAGATGGATGCATTGGCAGCCAAAAGGATTGAGGTTGGCACTTCAGGCGAGAGGGAGGTCAACAGAACATTCATGCAGCTGCTTGCGGAGCTGGACGGCTTCAAGCCGTTGGACAATGTAAAGGTAATCGGGGCTACAAACAGGAAAGACATCCTCGACCCTGCTGTCATAAGGCCCGGAAGGCTTGACAGGCTTATCCGCATCCCAATTCCCAATAAGGAAGCAAGGCTTGACATACTGAAAATACACTCGAAGGACATGAGCTTTGGCAAGAATGTCAAGCTTGAGCCGCTTGCAGTGAGAATGGAAGGCTTCAGCGGCGCTGAGATAAGGGCAGTGTGCACGGAAGCAGGCTATTTTGCAATCAGGGCTGACAGGACCTTTGTAACAAGGGAAGATTTCCTGAAAGCCATTGACAAAGTCAAGCAGGAAGAAAAGATAGAGGGGGAAGACTACATCGGCATGTTTGGCTGACTTTAGGAAAATCTTAAAAACATAATGAATTTACCAGTCATGTGTACGCGATGATTTTATGAACACCCGTTGAGCGCAAGCGATGATATGCGGATGTAACTTATGAGCGTACACGATTTTCATTGCTTTGCGGCTTTCCACATAACCTCAAAATATTTTCTATACCCCTCTGCAATTGCCTTGTTTTTTATGACTATTGCCAGTGGTTCTTCCTCTGAAAGCAGCAATATTGCAACCTTGTCGCCGTAAATTCTCAAAGCCGCCCTGGAGCTGTACTGGTCAGGCATGTATCTTAAGTCACTCAGAGGATTTTTCTTTAAGGTTTTTCTCGAAGCTTCGTCGTATATCAGCCTCAGCCTTATTTTTGCCTTGACTCTTTTTATGATGAAAAGCCTGAAGTAATGCTTTAGTACCTTCTCCAGCTGCTGCCCCTGCCCGTACCCAATGTAGTCCTTTCCTGTCCTTATTATATCTTCAAAAACTGTTTTTAGCCCTTCCGTGCCCTTGTAGAACCTTACATCATGCCTTTCCTGCATTGCAGCCTTCAGCTCCAGTTCAGGCAGAATCTTCTGAAAATCTTTTTTTATAGTGTCCAGCTCAAATTTTTTCTCCTCTACCAGCTCAAGAAACCTTTTCGGGTTTACCGGGCTGAATAGCTTCTTGCTGTTCACTATGACAAAGCTTAACAGCCCCTTTTCCATAAGCCTGTCTATTGCATCATAGACATTCCTCCTGTGCACGCCTGATTTTTCTGTTATCTGCCCTGCTTGGGCTGTTCCCAGGTCAAGAAGAGCCATGTAAACCTTTGCTTCGTTCCTCGTCATACCGATCTTGTACAGCACGCTTTCCATGTAGGTAATATAATTTATATACCTATTTAAATTTTATGGTGATTATGTATCACCACATTTCTTTATATACTAAATCAACTTCTTATTTTGTTATGGAAAAAGGCAAGGAATTTGTGATAAGCGTTTTGGACTCTAACATAATGGAGGATTTTAATGACAAATAATCCGGAGGTGGGCACTTAATATTTATGACCAGAAAATCCCCAAGGAAAAAGGGTTGACAAAGCAACAAATGCAAAAAAACTTAAGCAAAAATTAAGTTTTAAAAAGCATCCCAGAACCAAGGTTCGGGGCAAAATCAATCCACTAAAAAATCGACGCAAACTCGGTAAAACCTTGGGGAATACTGGCCGCATTTGCTTGTTTTTAGAATTTTGAATTTCTTTTTGAACCTATTGCAGGCAGCTTTAACCTTTTCTTCTGCCTTGTAGAACTCATCTTCATGCAGAAAATCGTAAAAATGAACAACGCCTCTGTTTTTTATATATCTTAATGCTAGATACAGAAAATTTTCTCCTCCTTTTGGCAATGGCATTAATACCCTGTCAAACTTTTTGTTTATTCTTGGCAGTATCCTCTTTACATCACCCAGAAATAACTTGATTTTATTATCTAATTTATTCTTTTTAATGTTATCCAGTGCATATTTATGCGCAACCGGGTTGATTTCAATTCCATAAACTTCCCTGCATTTGCTGTTTTTTGATATAACTAATGGGTAAGGGGAACATCCCGAGAACATCACCAATACAGACTCGTTTGGCTTAATCAACTCTGCAATTCTTTTCCTCTCGCTTGACATTCTGGCTGAGAAATAAACCTTCTCAACATCCAGTTTCATCAAAACGCCGTTTTCCCTGCATGTTGTTTCCTTTCTTTTCTCGCCCGCAATGACCTTTAATTTCGGAGTCCTGAACCTGCCGGAGTATTTTCTGGTTTTCTTGAGGATTGTTTTGACGTGGGGGTAATTTTTTAAAATTGTTTGTCCTATCATTTTTTCTTTTTTTTTTAATTTTTTTGGAAATTCGGAGAAAATGACAATATCGCCGACAATGTCAAAGGAGGTTGGGACTAATTGCAGTTCTTTTTTACTTAATTTATCTTTCAGGTAAAATTTCAGGTTTTTTTTCATCTTAATCAAAGAATTTCCACGTTTCTGGCTTTTTTCTTATTTTAATGTTTCAGCATATTTTTGTAAACGTCCATCAATTTCTTTGCTGATTTTGTCACGCTGAACTGCCTGGCTCTCTTCATCAGTTTCTTCCTGTCCCACTTCCTTTCAAGAGCCATAATTATCTTACGGGCAAGCTCGTTCTCGTCCCTGGGCCTGACAAGATAGCCCACATCATCATTGACCACATCAGGAATGCCTCCCACATTTGTTGCAACAACAGGCTTGCCGCATGCAAGAGCCTCAACAACAACATTCGGAAGCCCCTCATCAAGGCTTGGCAGCACAAGCAAATCAGATGCATTGATCCATATAGGGACTTCGTCAGGAGCCCTGTAGCCTGCAAAAATCACATTGCCCTCAATTCCAAGATTATGCGCAAGCCTTTTGAGTTTTTTCATGAGATTCCCGCCGCCCACCATAAGGCACATTATATCATTGCCCTTTTTTGATATTATTCCCATAGCTTTGAGCAGATATTCAACTCCCTTCCTTTCGGTAAAGCCGCCGACAAAGATAATTGTCTTTCTGCGCTTTGGCAGCCCGAGCTTTTTGGCGCATTTCTCCCTGTCCATGAGCTTGAACCTGCTTACCATATAGCCGCTTGGTATGATAGCCACTTTTTCGCCAGGCAGTTTTTGGCTCAGGGCTTTTTGCAGGTAGCCTGTCACAAATATGAATGCATCGCAGTTTTTCAGGGTTCTCCCGTAAACATATTTTAAAAGCCCCATTTTTGAAAGTATTGTGGCATCCTCGCCGTGGAAAGTTATGGCCAAAGGCTTTTTGTACATTCTTTTTGCCGACACTCCAAGCACGCCCTCTGATATGGGGCCGTGGATGTGTATTATGTCAAATTTCCATTTTTTTTCAATATTTTTCACGACAGAGATTGCTGAGAGGTAGATGTTTGCTGTTTCAATAAGCATTGCCGCGCTTCTTAAAATGGCGCTAAACAGGAAAAACCTTGAGATTTGCAGGTACCTTGGCCTGTAAACCTCTATGCCGCTGATGTCCTCGATTAAAGGGACTTTTGAAAACCTGTAGAACGGGTTAATATGCTTGAAATTCGGCACATAGGCGTATGGCACGACAACCTTGAACTGGCAGTGTTTTTTCATGTGCTCCAGCTGGTTAAGCACGAAAATTGCAGCGCTCGGATTAATTTTCGTGGGGAAAGAGCCTATCAAAGTCAGCACTTTTATCTTTTCCATATAATTTCCGGAAATCAATATATTTAAATAGTTTATTGGTGAAGCGCGCCTCAATGGAAAAAGCGACTTTTTCGTTCGGGAAAAACTGGGAAAGCTACGTTGCAGAGTCTTTTAACCAGAAGCGCCTGAAGATAGCCAAGAAGTCAATAAGGGACTTTTTCGGCATCAAGGACTTAAAAGGCAAAATCTTTCTGGATGTTGGATGCGGCTCAGGCATTTTTTCTTTAAGCGCTTTCAAGCTGGGCGCAAAAAGAGTCATCAGCTTTGATATTGACCCCCACTCAGTCAAGTGCTGCAAATACCTGAGAAGCAAAGAATCAAATCCAGGCAACTGGGAGGTATATCACGGCTCTGCCCTCGACAAAACTTTTCTGGCATGGCTGCCAAAGGCTGACATTGTATACGCATTCGGCGTTTTCCATCATACCGGGAAAATGTGGGAAGCGATTGAGAATGCGGCAGGCAGGCTTAAGGACAATGGTTATTTTTATTTTGCAATCTACAACAAAAAAACAGGGCTCAGGGGCTCAAAGAGCCAGCTGAGGCTCAAGAAATTATACAATCTGTCGCCGTTTATTTTCAAGAAGTCTCTCGAATATGCAGTCATAGGGAGCTTTTTCCTGAAGAATATCCTGCAGCTCAAGAATCCCTTCAGGATAATACTCGAGAAAGAAAGCAGCACATTGAACAGGGGAATGTCATTCAGGCACGATGTCATAGACTGGCTTGGCGGGCTGCCTTACGAGTTTGCGCATCCTCAGGAGATTTTTGACTTCTGCACAAAGAAGCTTAATCTGCAGCTTGTAAACATCTACATAGTTGATGAAAGGAATTTGCTAGGCAATAACCACTACCTGTTCAGAAAAGTAAAGGCATAATATTTTTTGCATTCACAACCACAATCCTACCCGAGAAAATCGCCCAATCCTTTTTGGGATTTTTGCAGCCTGTTTTTAGCCAAGCCTTCAATCTGGCTTTTTACCCTCTCTTCAGAGAAGTCATGCCCGTCCACAAGAAGCTTCATTATTTTGTCTTCGTCTGCACCCTTCCATTCAAGGTTATAGTGCCTGTCAACTGGCATGTTCTTTATAAGCTCAAACACTTCTCTCCATGAAAAATCAAAAAAATCATCCCATTTTGTTTCTGTGAATAACTTTTCAAAATTTGAGCCGTGCTCCCTGACAAGCTTCAATGCAGTTTTCGGCCCTATGCCCTTTATGCCGCCCGAGTTGTAGTCTGTCCCTATCAGCATTGCCAGCGCAATCAGCTGCTCCTGGCCAATGCCAAGATGCTTTAGATTTTCCTCCAGAATTATCATGTCGGGCTTTATTGTATCAAAGCTCAATTTATTTGTTTTCTTCCTCCTGCCCGCCATATTCAGATTCCTCACAATCCTTGGAGCCTCAAAAAGCAGCGAGTCTGCATCGTTTGTTGCAAGCGCAAAAGCATCGCCATTTTTTACAATCAATGATGCCTGGGCCTCTGCCTCAGAAGGTGCTTCTATCACCGGCAGCCCAAAAGCCTCCACAAGCCTTTTTGCCTCTTCCACCATCTCATCTGTAAGCCTTGAGGTTCTTGAGGCATATTTCCTCATAAGCTCCGTGTCTTCCTTCTCCTTTGCTTTCTCAAACTTTTTCTCTGCCTCAATCTTTATTTCTTTCCTCTTCTCAAGAGTCAGATGCTTCAGCTTGGGCGGCTCGCCGTCAAAGACAAAAGCAAGCTTTACGCTTTGTTGTGACAAATTTGAAATTCTGGCCATCAATCCCATTAAATGTGATGTGACCTTTCCTTTGGAGTCCATCAGCAGAGTTCCGTCACGCTGCCTTATAGAGCTCAGGAACTGGTAAAGCCACATTGAGGCATCAACCGCCAGAATTTTATTTTGAAGATGCTCCAGGCTCGTCTCCTTTATAATCAACAATTCTGTTAAGGCTACTCCCATTTTATATCTTCTTGAAAGTTAAATTGCTCAGCTCTTTCCCAATCATCTCCTGGGCTTTTGCGCTTAATTCCCCCTGGGACAGAAAAATGACAGGCAGCCTCTTAAGCTGCCCTTTCACATAAGCGTTGCTCAAATCAGAGTCATTTATCCTTTTCTTGTTTTTTGCCTTGCAGTAGTACTGCAGGTTCCCGACAACGCTTGGGATCTCCACAATAAATTCTATCTCTGAATTTCTCTTTATAGTCTCGCTGCTCACAATATTTATCTTGTTCCTCTCAAAGAACCTCGTCAAATCCCTCAAAAAAATATCTTCTTTTTCCCTTGGCTTGTACCTTCTTGGCTCTTTTGCCTTTTCTTTCAGCTGTTTTTGGGCTTGTTTTTCCTCAATTTTCTGTTCTTTGACCTCCTCAATTTTTTTCTCAGAAGGTTTTTCTGAAATTTTCAGTTTTTGTTTAATAAGCTGCTCTGCATCCTCATTGCTTATAAGGTACCACTTCCAGAATATCTCCCTGTTGTCATTGTAGTTTACATTCAGCGGGACTGCAAAATCCTTGATTTCCCTTAATGCAACTCTTACAACAGGCTCCTGCTCAGAGTCTCTCAAAACCATGCTCTGGCTTAGCAAATCATAAGCCTTTTTTTCCTTGTCGTTCATGTTGCCTGTAAATTTCTGGAGCATTTCTTCCTGCCCTGAAAGATAGTAAAGCGGGGAGCCGCCTACCTTTATGTGCGATATTTTAAGCTTGACGCTTGCAGTAAGCTCTGCCAGATGGGCAGAGGCCATCAGTATATTGCTTCCTATCTCCTTTGAAATCTGCACGGGAATCACAGGCCCTCTTGCCTTTACAATCTCAAGAATTTTGTCCCTTGTTTCCATAATAAAAACTAGCGAAGTTTTGTTTATATATTTTGTTGTTTGCGATTTTATTTCACCATTTTTAGGGAGTAGTATAAAGTAGGATAATAGTAAGATATTTAAATCTGCTTCCTTTTGCAAAAGCCTATGAAAATTGCAATCGTGGGGACGGGCTATGTAGGCTTGGTTACAGGCACCTGCCTTGCCGACTTGGGCAACGAGGTTGTTTGCGTCGACATAGACGGGGAAAAGATAAAAAGCCTGAATAAAGGAATAATACCGATATACGAGCCCGGCTTGGACGGGCTTGTCGCAAAGAACAAAAAAGCCGGCAGGCTGGAATTCACATCCAACTTGAAAAAGTCCATCAAAGAATGCAGTGTGGTTTTTATATGCGTCGGCACCCCTCCCAAGGAAAACGGCGAGGCTGACCTGAGCTATGTGGAGAACGTTGCAAGGGCAATAGCAGAGGCAATGGACTCATACAAGGTTATCGTTGAGAAGAGCACAGTCCCTGTCGAAACCGGGGAAAAGGTTGCAAGGACCATAAGGGCGTATAATGTGCACAAGGCGGATTTTGATGTCGTCAGCAACCCGGAGTTCCTGAGGGAAGGCAACGCTGTTAATGATTTCATGCACCCTGACAGGATAGTCATAGGATGCGAAAATGAAAGGTCGAGAAATGTGATGAAAGAGCTGTATTCCCCTTTAAACGCCCCTATTATTTTTACGGACATAAAAAGCGCCGAGATTATAAAGCACGCCTCGAACTCATTTTTAGCTACAAAGATATCATTCATCAATGCTATAGCAAACATCTGCGAGCTGGCAGGCGCTGACATTGAGAAGGTTTCTGAAGGGATGGGCTTCGACAAGAGGATAGGCAGGTCTTTTCTGAATGCAGGCATAGGCTACGGCGGCTCGTGCTTTCCGAAAGATGTTGATGCATTTGTCAGGATAGCTGAAAAGTTTGGATATGATTTCAGGCTGCTTAAGGCAGTCCAGGAAATCAACAATGCCCAAAGGGCTAATTTCATGAAAAAGATAGAAAAGGCGTTGTGGGTTGTCAAGGGCAAGACAATCGGCGTTCTGGGGCTTGCTTTCAAGCCAAATACAGACGATATGAGGCTGGCGCCTTCAATAGACATCATATTCCAGCTGCAAAAAGAAGGCGCAAAAATAAAGGCTTACGACCCGGAGGCAATGCAGAAGGCAGGGCAGATTTTCAATGACATAGCATACTTTAACAGCCCATATGAGACTGCAGCAGGCTCTGACGCATTGGTAATCCTTACGGAATGGAAAGAGTTTAAGGAGATTGACTTGAAGAGAATAAAGCCGCTAATGAAGCATCCTTTGATTATAGACGGAAGAAACATTTACAATCCTGAAGAGATGAGAAAGGAAGGATTTGTCTACATAAGCATAGGAAGAAAGGAAGTGCTGTAAATGGATGCGATAATACTGGCTGCAGGCTATGCGACAAGGCTGTACCCATTGACGGAAAACATGCCGAAGCCGCTGTTGAGCGTGGCAGGCAAGCCAATAATAGCGCACATAATAAAGAAACTGGAGCAGATTGCGTCCATCGGCAAAATCTACATAGTTACAAACAGCAAGTTCGAGCAGCATTTTAAAAAATGGCTTCAGGACTTCGGCTCTGAAAAGCCCATTGAAATTGTAAATGACGGAACCAAGAGCAACGAAGACAGGCTGGGAGCCTTGGGAGACGTATATTACACAATAAATTCAAAGGATATTAAAGACGACATTATAGTTGTAGCAGGCGACAACCTTTTTGAGCTGTCGCTGGCTGATGTTTTCAATTTTTTTAAGAAGAGAAAGTCGAATGTCATAGTGCTTCACGACGTTAAGGACTTTGAGCTGGCAAGGCATTACGGCATTGTCGAAATTGACGGCAGCGTTGTTGTGAATTTTGAGGAAAAGCCGCTCTCCCCGAAATCCACGCTTGCATCCACTGGAATATATCTTTTCCCGAAAAAAACAATACAGTTAATAAGCAAATACATTGCACAGGGCAACAATCCTGACAAGACTGGCAGCTTTATTGAGTGGCTGCACAAGAGGGACACTGTGCACTCGTATGTGACTGACAAGAAATGGTACGACATAGGAAGCATTGAGCAGCTGAAGAAAGCAGACAAGCATTACAAGGCATAAACTGAAATGAAAACGGCATTAATTACAGGCGGCGCAGGCTTTATCGGAAGCCACTTGTGCGAACTTCTTTTGGGCAGAGGGTACAAAGTCATAGCCATGGACAATCTTGTTACAGGAGGCTTGAAAAACATAGAGTACATGAGGGGCAACAACAATTTTACGTACATTCACCATGATGTAAGCAAGCACATAGCAGTTAACGGGGAAGTGGATTATGCGCTTCATTTTGCCAGCCCTGCAAGCCCGGTTGATTACCAGAAAATACCAATACAAACCCTAAAGGTGGGCAGCCTCGGCACCCATAACACTCTTGGCTTGGCATTGGCAAAAAAGGCAAAATATGTACTTGCATCCACCTCAGAAGTTTATGGCGATCCTCTTGTAAACCCACAGCCTGAGAGCTACTGGGGAAACGTAAATCCTATCGGAGTAAGAGGTTGCTATGACGAAGCAAAGAGATTCTCTGAGGCTTTGACAATGGCTTACCATCGTATACATTTCCTTGACACAAAGATAGTGAGGATATTCAACACCTACGGTCCAAGAATGAGGAAAGATGACGGAAGAGTTGTCCCTAATTTTATAACACAGGCGCTGAACGGCAAGCCAATAACTGTCTATGGAGATGGCGCCCAGACAAGAAGCTTTTGCTACGTAACTGATTTGATAGACGGCATATACAGGCTGATGATTTCAGGCTTAAACGAGCCTGTCAATCTCGGCAATCCCGAAGAGCATACAATACTTGAGTTCGCTGAACTGATAAAGGCATTGACAAAAAGCAACAGCAAAATTGTCTTCAAGCCGCTGCCTAAAGACGACCCCCATGTAAGGTGCCCCGATATAACAAAAGCAAAAAAAGAGCTTAAATGGCAGCCCAAAATCGGGCTAAAGGGAGGCTTGGCTGAAACAATAGAATTCTTTAAAAAACACCCAGATTGATCATTGCTGCTTTATCCTTAATCTTTTAAGCATAATCCATGCCTTTGTTGCGGCATTCATGCCGTACTTTCTTACAAGCCTGTTTTTATAGAGTTTGTAGCCCAGCTTGCCAATATTTTTGCCAAAATGCCTTCTCAAATGTAGCTCCATAACCTTGTCCTGCCCAATGCGGAATGCCTTTATCCTTTCATCCCGTGTAAAGTCTTCAGTTTCAAAAACAGGCTCTTCTCCCCAGTAATCAAGATTGTTAAGGTAGTCATCCGGCTTGTGCAAAAATCTTCCGTTCTGCTTTACCCATTCATACATCTCAGTCCCGGGATAAGGCACCATGTTAAAGAATCTTACCTGATGAAGGTTAAGGCTGTCGGCGAATTTTATGTCCCTCATAAAAGTGTCAAATGTAGAGCCAGGAGTCCCGATTATGAAATGAACCTGCACGCTTATGCCAAGCTTTTTTGTCTCCTGCACAGCCCATTTCAGCTGGTTTAAATCAAGGTCCTTTTTCAGCAGTTCAAGGCTGTGCAGGTCTGATGTCTCCAGCCCATATCCTATCCAGATGCAGCCTGCAGCCTTTAATTTTCGAAGCAGGTTTTCATTGACCCTGTCAGCCCTTAACCCGTTGCCAAAAATCAGCTTTAGCTTCATCCCGCTTTCAATTATCAAGTCACATATCTTTTCAGCTCTTGGCATATTGAATGTGAAGTTGTCATCGCTGAACTCAAAAGTGTCATAGCCTCTGTTATGCCAGTATTTTATCTCTTCCAGCACATTCTCAGGACTCCTTGACCTGAACGGATAGCCCATAACAAGCTGGATTGAGCAAAAAGTGCATCTGTTTGGACACCCTCTCGAGCTTACTATGGGGATCCTTTTCTCAAGCATCTTGTCAAGCTGGAATTTCTCGAATTTTGGAAAAGGCATGCTGTCCAGGTCCTTTACCGGAGGATATGGGGGATTCATTACAATCTCGTCATTATTGCGCCATATAAGCCCTTTTATTTTGCTTGGCTCCGTGCCATTAGCCAGGTCCAGAAAAGTCATTTCCCCTTCGCCGTACACAGTATAATCAGCCTTCGTATCCTCGAGAACTTTTGTATGCACTGTGGATGCGTAAGAGCCGCCCATTGCCACAGGTATGTCCGGATGCCTTCTTTTAATGGAGTTGATTATTTCGTAAGCCATCTTATAGCCTATGCTCGCTGAAGAAACCCCTATAAGCTCAGGCTTGAAGCTCTCGATTTTGCTTGCAAGGTGCTTGTCGTCAGCATCAATCCTCATGTCATGCACTTCAGCCTTATGCCCATCCCTTTCCAGAAAAGCCGCAAGATAGGCTATTCCTGCATGCGGAATAGTGGCTACTATGTATCTACCGATATTTGGAGGCAATACCAGCAATACTTTCATGAAATCTTCACAATTGTTAATATTGCATTTCTTTATATAAACTTTTCTGTAATTAGGACAGCACATATTGTCCGTATCTCATATGCCAAAATAACAGAAAAACTTTTATACCATGCAGTATGACTAAGCCTTTATGAAAGTCTTACTTATACAGCCAAAAGACTCAATGGAGAATTATGCTCCAAAAAGGCCTTTGCTTGCACAGGCTTATCTGGCTGCTGCTCTTGAGAAAGCAGGGCATAAGGTGGCTATTCTGGACTTAAGAGTCAGAAAAGTTGAAAAGAGGTTTAACTCTGTATTGAAGGAGTTTAATCCTGATGTGCTGTGCATCAGCCTGGCTTCGCTGACTTTGGAGCACGCATTCGATATCATGAAAAAGGTGAAATCGCAAAATCCAAAAACCATAGTAATTGCCGGCGGCCCCGAAGTCACGACATTGTCTGAATCCATACTGCCAAAATCTGATGTTGATTTTGTTGTGGTTGGCGAAGGCGACTTTGTTCTTCCGAAATTCCTTGAAAAATATGAAAAAAACGAGGATTGGAAAAGCATCCCCGGTCTGGGCTACAAGGAAGAAGGGAAAATAACCATAAATCCAAGGGAATTGCCTGAAAATCTTGATGACATACCTTTCCCTGCATGGCACCTCTTCAACCTTAAGGACTATAACAAAAACCCAAAAAGAATACAGCTACCAATTATGACAGCAAGGGGCTGCCCACACAAATGCATCTTTTGCACTATACCCTCAATTTTCGTTAAATACAGGTATAGGTCCCCAAAGAATGTCGTTGATGAGATTGAGTATGTCAACAAAAGATTCGGCATTGACGATTTTCAGGTTATGGATGACAATATAGGGCTGTTCAAAGACAGGGTTATAGGGATTTGTGATGATATAATAAAAAGAAAGCTGAAAATCAGGTGGGTTGTCGGGCAGGGGCTGACAGCCAACTCTGTCAACAAGGATATGATGGTTAAGATGAGCGAGTCAGGATGCACAATGGTGTCAATAGGCGTAGAGTCTGTCCATGACGATGTATTGGCAAATATAAAGAAGCCGTCTCGCATATCAACAATAGAAAATGCAATAAAAATCTGCAAGGAAGCCGGGATAAAAGTCAAGGGATTCTTTATAATAGGATTGCCAGGCTCGACATTCAAAAAAGAGCTGGACAGCATAGAGTTTTTCAAAAGGACAGGAATTGACATGCCAAGGTACAGCCATGCAGTTCCAATGCCCCAGACAGAGCTGTACGAGTGGGCCAAGAAGAATGCCAAGCCTGTCATGGACATAGAAACATCCCATACAAAAGCATCACAAACGCTTGGAACACTTAAGACAGAAGCAGAGGAAATGGGAATAGTCTACGAAACAGATGACTTCCCGAAAGAAGAAAGGATAAAAGCTTACAGGATATGCACAAGTGAAGCCGAGAAATGGACGCTCCAGAACATGCTGGGCAAGCCGCTTGGGTATCTTGCATGGAAATTGTCGCGCTACAACTTTATAAGATATTATGGCGAAAAGATAGTTGACAGGCTTGGCATTTTTTAGGTAATTGGGGTTGTTATTGTATAGACAGCCATTCAAAGGAAAATTTTATAAAGAATATCCAATTAATATCATATCTGGCATTTAAAGAGGCTGAATAGATGGACATCACACTCATAAGCGTTGACAATGATGTAGCTCATCATGGCTTAAGGTCAATATCTTCTCTCCTGAAAAGCCACGGGCATAAAGTCAAGATGATTTTTCTTACAACAAGCAATGAAATAACAGATGGCAACATACTTTCTTCTGCAGTATACCCTAAAAGGGTCATTGAGCAGGTTAAGGAGCTGACAAAAGACTCTGATATTGTAGGTATTACCTCAATGGCGCTTACTGCCGAAAGGGCAAAGCAGCTGTTCAATGTTCTGAAAGACAAGATACTGCTTTGGGGAGGCGCCTACCCCACAATGAATCCCGACAAGTGCATCGAGTCAGTCGATAATGTTTTTAGGGGGGAAAGCGAGCTTGCTGTGCTTGAATTCATCCAGAGGATTGAAAAAAATGAGGACGTTTCCGATATTAAGAACCTGTGGCTGAGGAAAGACGGGGATGTTATAAAAAATGAGCTGAGGCCGCTGAATAATGACTTGGATTCGCTGCCCATTCCGGACTACAACCTTGACGATGAGCACATACTTGTTGAGGGCAAGCTGGTTAAGATGAAGGAAGATTATTTTTTCGAGAAATACAAGGAAAACCTTGTTCTTGTCTACACGCAGCGCGGCTGCCCTTACACATGCTCTTTTTGCAGCAACCACACGTTCAACGAGCTGTACTCGGGCAAGTTCAGGATAGTCAGGAAAAAAAGCATACCTTATGTCATAAAGGAGCTTCTCGAGATAAAGAAGAACCTACCTTCAATGAATAAAATCTGGTTCACTGACGACTGCCTTGTAATGAGAACCAGGGAGGACCTGGCGCTTTTCAATGAATTGTACAAAAAGCACATCAATCTTCCTTTCAGGTGCTATGGGATTGCCAAGCATGTTGTTGAGGACAAGCTTGGGCTGCTTGTTGATGCTGGCTTGAAGGAAATCCTTATAGGCGTGCAGTCCGGCAGCAGAAGAACCCTTGAGTACTATAACAGGCCGATATTCAGGGAAGACATCATGAAAGCAGCGCAGGTTGTCAATAAATTCAGGGGCAAGCTGATGCCAAGATACGAGCTTATATACTCAAACCCTTACGAGGAGAAGGATGACTTGCTCCAGACAATAGATTTGGCAATGAGCCTGCCCGAGCCTTTCAGGCTTGACTCCTACAATCTTGTTTTTTTCCCCGGAATTGCGCTGTACAACAAGGCAAAGGAAGATGGTGTTATCAAGCAGGAGGAGGATGCCGGCTACACTGCAGACTATTTCAACGTGAATTATCATGTAAAGAAAGCAACCAACATATACCTCAATAACCTGATTTTCTGGATTTCAGGCACCCATAAGGGATGGAAGAGCGGCAAAATTCCCAAGTTCCTGGTAAAACTCCTTCTGAAAGACTCAGCTATAAAATTCTTTGAAAAATACAGGAATTTTCCCCTGTTTTTGACTTATCTTTACACTTTGCCGGAGCACATCAAGCTCAGAATCTATAACAGCCTGAGCATGGACAGCAAGATAAAGCTGAAGAATTTCATCAGCGCAGCATAAGCATAATGCATAATCGGCAAATATGACCTCCTTTGCCTTTTTTATTATGACAGTTTATTATGGCAGCGAGTCAAGAAAAGCTTTATAAACCAAGTTGCCGCACCCTGTTTTATGGAAGTAAGGATTGAAAGCGGCATTGATGACAGCATAAGCAGCAAGGTGCAGATATTTCATGAGAACACAGGCAACGGAATTGCCTTGTTTGAAAAGGGCAAATTTCCGCGCATTTTGGATTCAAGCTACGACCCTCTGCTGTTCCTAACAATAAACTGCTCTTTCCTTGTTAAAGATGACTTAAGCGGATTTTTCAGCGTTATAGAGCCGTTTGTGGAGTTCAACCTCTCAAAAAAGATATTTGAGATGGATGATTTAAAGGCAAACGAGTTAAAAAAAGCGCTTATTACCGCAGGCGCAATGTCAGGAATATCTGTTTTGGAGCTTGCTCCTAATGATTCAAAGCGCGAGCATTTGGATTTCCTCAAAAAGCTTGGCGCCGAGGCTTCAGCCCTTCCTGTGAAGGAGAATTCCGGCAGCCTTAACCTGCAGAATTTCAGCTCAAAAGCAAACAAAGAGTTTGACATAACTTTCTCTAATAGCCTTCTGCATGACAACTCAGGCATTGAGGACGAGGCCCATTCTAATGTCTACCGGAGCATGGAATTATATGCAGTAATGTCAAATCTGACAAAAAAGCACGGGTACAGCATACACTGCCACGGCGCTTACATCAGCAGCCTTTATGAAACATTCTTCCAGTTTATCGGCTTTAAGGTTATTGACTATTTCAGGATTGGCTCGGGAAATCATGATTTTGGGATGGTAATGGAAAAAATCAATACCAAAAAAATAAGCAAAGAGGAGTTTGATTATCTGTACACGGAGATGAAAAAGAGAAACCCAATAAGGTTCAGGTAGGATTCTTGGCTGCATGAAAATAAAAAACAACTACATCAGAAATCTAAAAAAGGAGGAGCTTTCTTTTTACGGATACCCTGTAAAGTACAGGCTGGAAGATTACGGCAGGGTGCTTGGCAGGATAAAAAGGAAGGCGCAAAAAGAGGATGGGATTCTGTCAGTCTATGGATTCGGCAAGGTAAGCGCTCCTGGAATATCAGACATAGACTTGATATTTGTGCTTAAAGAAGGCTCTAAATTGCCGCCCCTTTTGAAGAAAAACTACATAGACGATGATTCAAAATACCTTGTTTTTCACCCCTTCCTTATTTTTACCGAGAATATCTTCAAGAACATAAGGTACATATATCCAAGCTCAGACTACATAAAAATATACGGCAGGAAAATAAGCATTTACATGCCGAAAAAGCATGAGCTTAAAAAAATCAAGACTTGCCTGGTTGCAGACACGATACTCAGGCACCTGCCTGTGGATTTCCTTTACATACTGCTGTCAAAAAAAATCAACATAAGGATGTGCCTCCTGAGGCTTAATGCCCTGAGCCACACATTCAGAATGTTTTATGGCATCTCAGGCATGAAAAAGCCCGTGTGGGGTAAATTCTCCAGGAAAGTAAAGCGTCTCAGGAAAAACTGGTTTCAAATGAATGATGATGCAGGAAAAGACATGCTTCTTGGCTTGCTGAAAGAGTCGGTTTACATATCATCAGATTTTGTAAAGGAATTTGATGCATTCTTGTCTAAAGATAAAAACTACCTGCTGCATGTAAAGCAGCGTGATGTGTTGTTTAGGGGCTACAAGGCAAGGATATCATTTGCAGCTGAGTGGCACCCTGATAAGGCTATATCCCAGATGATAAGCCATTTCATTAAGCACAAGAATTTCTATTCAATACTCCCGATAAGCCTTCTAAAGCAGCTTTGCTGCTATTCAAGCGCTCAGGGAAGGCTGAGCAGGTACATCAGAAAGAGGCTCAGCATAAATTGTTTTCAGGAAAAACTGGATCCGGTTCTTGAGAAGAGAATAATCAACCTTAATGAGCAGGTTGAATTGGCAAACAGCCTTAAGCATTCCCACTTTCCATGCTTTTTCCCACTCGGGTACAAGACAGAAAGGGGCTTGAAGAACAAGATGATTCTTTTATACGTCATAATAACAAGCAATTCCCTGTTCAGGAGGGTGCTTTTTTACATAAGAAGCACATTAAAGAAGATAGCTATAGACTCGTTTTAGCATGGTTATCTATTCTGGCTTTTGCTTTTTCAGACAATATGTGCATTCCATTTACAAGGCTTTGGACATTCACCCTGTTCAGGTTATTGATTTTATTTGTTATATCCCAATATTTTGCATTTGCTTGGTAAGCCAGCAATGGGTTTATGCGCGAAGCTATTGCTGTAAAGGGTATTTTTGCCGGCGCTTTCCATCTGCTCCTTATGCCTGTCGCTGCTTCTATGGGATTCCATTCGCTTTTGCTGAAATCCCTTTTGGCTATTCCGAATGAGAACTTCTTGTAGACATGCATGCCTTTTGCCTGAAGGTACATTGTCGGGAAAAGGGAAATCATGTGCAGCAGGAATTTAAGCTCGTAGCAGCCCATGCTTTTTATCCTGCCTGAATAAAGGCTTTTAAAATAGCCTGAAAATGCATGAAATCTTCCCATCCTTTCAGCTTTGTCGTCCCTTACGCCGAAATTCAGGTATTTGCTGCCAAAAACCGATTTTGAGTAATCGAACAAAACAAGCGGAAAGAATGCCTGGCAGTAGTACCCCATGTCATATTCTGTTACAGCCATATGCCCATGGTGCTGCAGAGGGTCAACCAAATAAAAATATTTTTTTGATTTGTAAAGAATCTTCCTCAGCTCAGCCAGCAGTTCTGCGTCGTTTATAACGCCCTTTTTTATTATAATAAGCGTGTCAAGGTCGCTCCAGCCCTTTACATAGTCTCTGGTGGCTATGCTGCCATGTATATGCATATCAACAACAAAATCCCTTAAGCTGTCATTTGCAAAGTCCTTAAGCTCAATTACAGGCTTTAGGTATTCAAAATCCTTCTTGTTGTAGTCTTTAATATCAATCTTCTTGAATCTGACTTTCTTATTTTTAACTCCTGATTTTTCAATGCCTGAGAAATCCTGATAGAGCTGCGATATGAAAACCGGCGCGCTCTTCCCATTCAATCTCGTATTCCTGTACAAGCTCAGGGAATTGCTGAAATCGCAGCCTGATTCATCCAGAAATTCAGCTGCAGCCTTCACATCGCTTATCTTCTTAAAAATATCCTTTGAAAGGCCTTTTACAAATGGGTATAGGATATACCCTGCTTTAGAAAACCCGCCGTTGACATACGAGTAAACTGCCTCATGCAGTTCCTTCTGCAGAAAATCAACAGCAATATGGCTTTCCACACTCCTGTTTCTTATTCCCTCAAGAATTGAATTTCCGTTTTCCGCCCATATCCTAATATTCTTGCCCATTGTCAATTTTTACCAGGCTTTTCATCAGGGAATAGTCCCTTTCATCAAATGTTTTCAGCAAAAATAATGCCACAAAATATACTATTGCCCCGACTGCCATGACTGCAAACAGGTTTACATTTAAAGTTATAATAAATACAGCCATGATTGCGGAGGCTATCAGCGGCTTGTGCAATAATTTCAATATGTCAAAAACATGGAAATATTTTGAAACAAACATCAAAGTAAGCGCAAACAGCACCGCTTCGCTTATTAAGGTCGCAACCGCTGCCCCAATGTAGCTATATTTTGGTATCAGCAAAAAGTTAAGCGCAAGGTTCAGCACTGCGGTGACGCCCTGCGCAAATGCCCTTAGCCTTTGTATCTGCACAGACAATATTATGCCTGTAATGAAGCTTATGAACTTTATGAAAACAAACCATGATACAAGCTTTAGCACAAGCACTGACTCTGCAAACTCGCTTCCATAAAAAAATAATATGATCTTTTCTGCGAGCATGAAAAATCCAATGCTTATCGGAAGCCCGATTATGTACATGTACTTGAATGATTTTTCGTATATCAGAACCACCCTATCCCTGTACTTGCCGAAGTTTTTTGAAATGACGGGGTAGATGGCGAATGTGTACATTCCTGGAATGAAAAGAATGGCCAAAGTCAGGTTGTACGCCGCGCTGTATATCCCGACTGCGCTGTCGCCTTTCATTGCAGAAAGCATTACGCTGCCAATGTAGAAATATACGCTGGCGAATACAAACGAAAGGCTGAATGGGAAAGCCTCTTTTAGGATTTCTCTGGAAAAATCGAAGCTCAGGGAAAATTTCAGCTTCAGGAACTTAGACAAGGCAATCACAAGGCTTATGATGAAAACTGCGCCCTCAACAAGCAGGAAGATTATGGCCAAAAGCACAATGTCCTTGCGTATCTTGAGTGCAGCCAAGCCTAAAATAAGGGTGGCAAGCATTCTCAGAATTTTCAGGAAAGCCTCGTAATGCATTGCTTCATAAGCCTTGAACACAGAAAATACAAGCTCTGTGAAAGACCTCAAAAATGCAAACAGCACTAAAATATAAACTATCACTTTGGTGTCTTCAGGGTAGCCCGACACGCTGAAAATAAAGTATATTGCCGTGAAAGATATGGCCGACAACAGGATTTTTATCGCAAAGGAGTTCATTATGTAATTGCCTGCGAGCTTCTTGTTTTTTGCCATATTTCTTACCAGCATGTAGTTTATGCCCAAGTCCATAAGAAGCACGGCAATCATGGAAAAGGAATAGGCAAAATTGAACTTTCCAAATACAATGCTGCCCAAAGAGCGGGCAATAAACACAAATATCAGGAACTGCACGATCTTTGTGATTACTTCAGATATTATCAGGCTGGCAGTGTTTATTGCTATGCTTTTTACTCCGTTCATGGCTTAAAGTTTCCCAACAGCTTATTTAAAAGTTTGTTTTTGGCGAATATCATTTTGACAATATTTTTAAACCATGGCTTGTTTTTATAAGCCATGCCAAAAAGAAACATACTCGAGGCAGCCACGACATTCCCGAGATGGAAAAATGACACCGAGCCGGGTTTTGTTTTTGAATTGTGCAGGCAACTTGCAGGCTATGGGCATAATGTAATAGCTTTGGCGCCGCATTTCCATAATGCAAAAAAACATGAAATTATTGGCAATGTCAAAATCTACAGGTTTTCATATTTTGTGCCGTATAGGCTGCAAAAGGTCTGCTATGAGGGGGGAATCTTGGCAAACTTAAAAAGGCATAAAATTGCCGTATTCCAGCTCCCGCTGCTTTTTTTGTCGGAATTTTTCAGCATGGCTAAGCTGATAAAGAAAGAAAAAATCGATGTTGTGCATGCCCACTGGATAATTCCCCAGGGCGTTGCCGCATACTTGTGCAAAAAGCTTTTTGGGATTCCATACATTGCAACAGCGCATGCAGGCGATATCTTTCCCGTCAAGTCCCCCATTCTCAGGATTTTAGCCAGGTTAGTCATTAAAAACTCCGCATATTGCACAGCCAACAGCGCCTTTACAAAGGGTAAACTGGAGCAAATATTTGATAAAAAAGGCATAAATCTGATACCTATGGGCGTTGATATGGGGATGTTCAGGAAAAGAGGCAGAAATGATAAATTAATGGGCAAATTTGGAATAAAAAAAGAGTTTATTCTGGGTGTCGGCAGGCTTGTTGAAAAGAAAGGGTTCAAGTACCTTGTGACAGCAATGAGCCAAGTTGTCAAAGAATTTCCGCATGCAAAGCTCGTTATTGTAGGTGACGGACCTGAAAGGGCAAGCTTGGAATTGCTTGCGGAAGAGCTTGGGCTCGGCAGTAATGTTGCATTTGCCGGCAAGGTAGGGAACAGGCTTTTGCCAGAGTACTATGCCTCTGCTGATTTGTTTGTAGGCCCTTCAATTGTCACAGAAAGCGGCGATACAGAAGGGCTCGGGGTTGCCTTCCTTGAAGCGCTGGCATCAGGCACCTGCGTCATAGGGAGCAATGTTGGCGGCATTCCGGACATTATAAACCACAATAAAACCGGCTTGCTGGTAAGGCAAAAAAATTCTGAAGAGCTGGCAAATGCAATAATAAATCTATTGTCGAGCCCAAAACTCAGAAAGTCATTGGCTTTTAACGGGCATAATCATATAAAAAGAAATTATTCATGGGATTTAATCGGGAAAAAATTCAACATGCTTGTAGAGTCGGTAAAATGAAAGAAGAGCGCATAATATTAAATGCCTACCCATTGAACAAAAACTCTATTCTAATTGTCAGTTTTGACGACCTGAAACTGCCACATAATGTGGATTTTGGAAGCATAAAAGTTCTTGACAGCAGCAACAGAAAGCTTCTGTTTGACATAATTCATAAGAAAGGCTGCATTAAAAAATTTGGCTACCTGAATGATATAAATGAAAGCCACATAGCTATCATAATAAACAGGGAGAATGTGAAACACCTGAAGATAGTTTATAAAATATCCAACAAGCCGAGCCAGCGCCAGAAGCCGGACACGACAGTCTCGCTTGAGAATGATTCTTATTTAGCAGTTTCTACTGGGAAAATATCAGTCTTATTCAACAAGAATGGCTATTACATAGAAAAAATCACTGCAGATAATGAAGAATACGGCCCTTTGCACCTTTCAGCATCAGGCGGAAACCTATTTTTTCAAAAAGACGTGAAAGATGCAAAATTTGACATTATCTCTGATTCAGGCATATTAAAGATATTAAAAATCGAAGGAGCAATGAAAATTAAAGGTGACAAATGCAAAAATCAAGGCTTTCTTCCTTTTGAAATAACCCATTATTTCTGGAGCCCTGACGGCAAAATTTTGATGTCAAAAATCGAGATTGTGCTGAAATTTGACGAGGCAAAAAATCTAGATGGCTCTAAAGCGGATTTTCTTGATCCTATGATATGGTACAGGCTGGAAAATTACAGCGGCAAGCTGTCAGCAAGCGCATTTCACACCAATATAATGGAGGAAAGCAGTATAATGACTTTGAATCATCCTTATTACGCCTATTTTCATGGCAAAAGCCTCTTCTTTGCAATGTGCCCTTACATGGCCCTGCCAAATGACGGCATCCACATAGAAAAAGGCGAAAATTTTTTTGGAGCATGCTGGCATTCCATGCCGGAGCCGAAAGAGCCTTACTGGCTGGATAAGTCCAAAAAAGAATCAACAGGAAATCCTCAGGGATATTTTCCCCCGCATTCGCTTAGGGCATATTGGAGAATAGGCATGTGCCTCAGCAGTTCAAAGGAAAATATTGAAAGCATAGCATCTGCATTATCTTACCAGCCAAAAATTCAAAGCATTTTGCACATGAGCAGCGAGCCGGTGTCAAATGCCTTCATCGCAAGGTGGAAGGACAACAAAAAAATGGCATTCAATGCAATTACCGACGACGCCAAGATTAACGACTATCTTTACAGGGCAGAGGGAAAACTGCCAAGATGGGTGCAGATAGCCATAGCAACAAGGACATTATATGGGATTAATTACCACAGGTTCTGCTATATTGGGAATAAAATATTCTGCATGAAAAAATATCCAAAAATTTCCACGCTGTTAAGCACTTTGCTTTGCTTGTTTGGGATTGGAAAGCCGTTAAGGAAAAAGTTTGAAAATGAGAATTTTTTGTATCTGCCGCACACCAATACACATTCCAGAATTTACAGGCTTAATTCAGCGGAAATAATAAACGAGATTCAAAAATCGGAAAAGGTCTGGAAGGATAAATGGAAATACCAAACTCCTTTGTCTCACGTATTTTCTTACGCATCGCCGTACGGGCTTGCAACCGAAAATGGCACCATGGAAAAGGCTGCATTTTCTGCTTCAAGGCATCTGCAGTGGATAAGGCATTGGCCCATTCCAAACGCTCCAATTAATTTTTTCCTTCCTTCAAGGCTTTTCTGGGGAATATGCATCGGAGAATTCTTTGACAAAGGCAACTGCCGCAAAATCAGGGAAGAATTTATCAAAAGATACAATAACGGCTTGGACTACATGCTCATATCTGGGCATGTTCCGGACTATAATACAGAATGCCCGCAATATGCCAGGGGTATGTTCAGCTTTTTTGAAAAGCATAGTGGCGTCTGGTTTGCAGGCGCAGACGATATCATCAAATATTACAAGTGTAGGGAGAATATAACCCTACACAGGGTTAAAAAGCAGGGAAAGGCGTTTATAATAGATCTGACAAATAACCTGCCTGATGTTTTTTCTACTGAAATAACCTTAATCCAGAATATAAACAAAAAAATCAGGAAGATTCAATTCACGCTGGACGAAAAGAACTACCATGATACAGGATTCAAGCCAGTTGGGAGGAATATATTCATGTATAACGTGCCGTCAAATGCAAAGCACATAAGGATACTATGATTTTTTTTCCAGTATGAAAACCTTGGCTGGGTTAAGAAACTCTGCCATGATATCAATAACTTTGTAATTGCTGTTTTTTATTATTCCTTCAGCTTTCCTGCGGTTTATGTAGAAAAGATTCATCGAGAGCATTAATTTGATATTTGCAGGAGCCTCCTCCAGCAGCCTCTCCACCAGCCTGTAATCAGGAGGGTTAAAAATTGCCCATTCAAATCTTCCCTTTATGTTTTTAAATAAGTCGCTTTTAATTATTTTGAAACTCACTTTATTGAGGGCCATAACTTTCACGGCATTTTTTATGTATTCATCGTTGATGTCTGTTGCAACAGCATCAACATCCATGTTTTTCCCCATCCAGATGCTGTGGAGGGCATACGGGCCAGTGCCGATGTCCAGCACCCTTTCGCCATTTTTAACATATTTTTTGATGGATTTTTTCATTAAAAGTGAAGCAAATCCGGTTTGAAAGTCCATTTTGTGTTTACCAATGTCAACATTATACAATAATCTTAGAAAATACCCGGTAGACAAAATCTTTGTTATCAGCTTTATTATAAATTTTATAATCAGCATTTTAGAAAATCCTTTATGCTTTTTGACACATAACTTATTTGCTCTTCTGTAAGCTCAGGAAACATCGGCAAAGAAAGTATTTCATCAGCATACTGCTCTGCAATCGGGAAGCTGCCTTTTTTATAGCCCAGATTGCTGTAAGCCTCCTGAAGGTGTATTGGCGTTGGATAGTGCACGCCTGTCTGGATTTCCTTTAAATTAAGATATTCAGCCAGCTTTTGCCTGTTTTTAGCCCTTATAACATAAAGATGATAGACGTGCTTGTTGTATTTTTTTTCAACAGGCGTTGCAATATCGCAGCCTTTGAGCATCTCATTGTACAGCAGCGCATTTTTCCTCCTCATTTCTGTCCATTTGGCAAGATGCCTTAATTTAACCCTTAATACAGCAGCCTGAATTTCTTCAAGCCTATAATTGTAGCCAATATATTTATGGACATTCTTTTTAGTCTGGCCATGATCCCTGTAAGCCCTTAATTTTTCATCAAATTTCTTGTCATTGCTTACAATCATGCCGCCTTCCCCATAAGCTCCAAGGTTTTTGCCTGGATAAAAGCTGAAGCACGCTGTGCCTGACACAGGCACTTTTTTGCCGTGATGCTCTGCTCCATGGGCTTGGCACGCATCCTCAATAATCTCCAAATTATGCTTCTGTGCAATTTTAATTATCTCATTCATTTCAGCAGGCTGGCCGTATAGATGAACAGGAATAACAGCTTTAGTTTTCTGGGTTATTGCGCTTTCAAGCTTTTTCGGGTCCATATTGTAAGTGTCCGGCTCTATGTCAACCAGTCTTGGAGTTGCCCCTGTATAGGAGATTGCAGCGCAGGTTGCAATGAATGTATTAGGAGTTGTTATAACTTCATCATTTTTCCCGATTCCCTTTGCCAATAAAGCAAGATGCAAAGCTGAAGTGCCGGAATTAACGCCAACAGCATATTTCGCATTGCAGAAGTCAGCAAATTCATTTTCAAAGTTTTTTACCTGCCCCCCAAGCACGAACTGGCTTGAGTCAAGCACTTGCTGCAGTGCCTTATTTATATCTTCTTTTATAGAATTGTACTGCGCTTTTAAGTCCACAAACTTTATCATTTGATTGAATCTTTGACTTTTCCAATAACCTTTGCGGGATTGCCTACAACAATGCAATTTTTGGGCACATCTTTTATCACAACAGCCCCGGCCCCTACGATTGAATTCTCGCCGATTGTAATGCCTCCGAGTATTGTCGCGTTTGCTCCTATGGAAGCGCCTTTTTTGACTATTGTAGTCAACGGCTTCCAGTCTTTTCCAATCTCTTTCAGTTTTCCGCCTGTTGTCGCCCTTGGGACTTTGTCATTGACAAAGCATGCATGCGGCCCTATGAAAACCTCGTCCTCGAGAATGACGCCCTGCGGCAGAAATGCAAACGCCTGAATCTTGCAGTTTTTCCCTATTTTAACTCTGTCCCTTATTTCAACAAAGCTGCCTACTTTTGTGTTGTCGCCTATCTCGCAGCCGTATATGTTCACAAAATTGTATATCATGACATTTTTCCCGAGCTTTACATTGCTGATGATTTGATTTTTCATTGCAAAGAAACCTCTGCTCCGTTGTTTTTCAGCGACTCCTGCAGCGTTTCTATGACTTTTACCACCCTCAGCCCTGAATTGCCGTCGCTTACCGGCCTTTTTCCTGTTTTTATGCAGTCAATGAAATGCCTGCACATTATGCTTAACGGCTCCTTCTCCTCGATTCTCGGTATGTTGACATCTCCGCTCCTGTACACAAGCTTAAATCCTTCCCATGTGCTGTAGTATTCGTCCCTTGGCAGGCTGTTCTTCTCCAGATTAACCCCTTTGTCATAAATCTTTACCCTTTCATTTTGGGCAGTGTCATCATAAACAAGCATTTTCCTGTTGCCTACGATTGTTACCTTTCTTATCTTCAGCGGGTCCAGCCAGCTTACATGCATATGCGCCATAACCCTGTCCGGAAACTTCAAAGCCAGATGCGCATCGTCCTCAATGCCTTTTTGCACGAAATCCACGCCATCAGCGCTTGCACTGAGCGGCATCTTGTCCAGCAGGAAAAGCAGTATTGATATGTCATGCGGCGCAAGGTCCCACACGACATTTATGTCTTTCTGGAAAAGCCCCAGGTTGACCCTTATCATGTCTATTGTGAATATTTTTCCCAGCTCACCCGAGTCAATTATCTCCTTTATCTTGTTCACGGCAGGCGAGTATTCAAAAGTATGGTCCACCATGAGGATTCTTTTGTTTTTATCTGCAATTCTAATTAATTCTTCAGCGTCTTTTGAGTTGCTTGTGATTGGCTTTTCAACAAGAACATGCTTGCCGCTTTCCAGTGCCTTTTTTGCCTGCTCGAAATGGCTTGATACAGGAGTTGCAATTGCAACAGCATCAACATTTTTGTCATTGTTGATGTCCATGTAGCTTTTTGTTGCCTGCACGCTTGGGTAAATCTCTTTTATATGCTGCAGCCTTTCATCGCTCAGGTCAGCGCACCACAGCACCTTGCAGTCCTTTATCTGGCTGAAATTCCTAATCAGGTTTGGCCCCCAGTAGCCGCATCCAATGACGCCGATATTCACCAATTTAATCATTTTTCAGGATTGTATAATGGCTTATAAAACTTATTGTTTTGATTAAAATAAGTAAATATTACATACCCCTTATCACAGCATCCAATTTAGATGCGATATTCTTCCAGTCATATTCAGCCGCCACATCTCGGGAATTGACTTTCTTCAGTGTAAGCGCGTACTTTATTTTCTCCTTCAGGTCATCAATGCTTCCGGCTTTTGCAACCAGCTTTTTGTCTTTTATGCTCTTGTGCATCTCCCCTGCATATGTAATAACAAGGGGCACATTGCATGCCATAAATTCCATCAGCTTGTAGGGGGCCTGCATATACCTTGTAAAGCTGTTGTTTGGGTATGGGATTACAACAACATCAGAAGCATTGATTGCAGAAACAACCTTTTTCTGGGGCAATGAGCCAAGGTATATTATCCAGTCTTTTTTCAAGTCAAAATTCTCATTTGGATTTATAACCTTCCCGGCAAGCATAAGCCTTGCCCCTTTCACCTCTTTTCTCAGCTCTTCAAATGTTTTTATTAGGATGTCAACTCCGTGCAGCTTTTGTATAGAGCCCATGTATGATATTATTTTTGCATCAAGAGGCAGTTTCAGCATTTTTCTGGAGTTGGCTTTGTCCAGCGGCTTGAAAAGCTTCATATCAACGCCATTAGGAATTGTTATAGTTTTTTTCTTCCTAATGCCTTTCACATCGTCTGTGAGCGCATTGCTTGCGCAGATAACCATATCCGCATTCCTTTTAACATGCCCCTCAAGCAGCCCGAAAAAAGGGATTCTGTAGCTCTCGTAAAGCCTGTAGTTGTCCTGAACATCATATACAAAATTTATTCCGCGCTTCTTTGACATGAAATACCCTATAACGCCCCATAAGGGATCAGAAGTGGCTATAATAATATCATAACTATTGGATTTAATGGTTTTTCTTAATCCAGATAACAGGCTAAAAAATTTTAACGGCTTGAACGGCTTTATGAAAATCCTCATGCCGTGCAAATTCACGCTTTTGTTTTCCAGCTTCTTGTAATCCACGCAGAAAAAGTCTATCTTGTGCCCGAGCTTCCTCAGGTGCTCAAATATCCTTACCTGCCTTCCAAAATCCTCGCTTATTATGTCCCTGCCCGCAGTGTACCTGCTTGTAAAAACCAGTATTTTCATTTGATATAGAAACAAACGCCTGTTTTTAAGTATTTTTATTTTTTTTCCATGTCAGCCAGAAACCCGAATATTATTATCTGCAGCCCTATGCTCAGAATCAGAACATCAAGCATGAGCAAGGCAAAATGCCCTACTATTCCGCTCGTGAAATGGAGGTACACCAAATACAATCCTATGAGAAACCCGATTGAGAATATAAAAGAGCCCAACAGCCCGAAAAATTTTAACGGCTCGTAGTCCCTGTAAATCCTGACGATGTTAATCCATGCTCTTGCAGCATAGCCAAAAGTATTTTTTATCAGCCTGCTTTTGCCGTCCCTTTTCCTGAAGTAAACAGGAACTTCCTTAATTCTGAATTTCTGCGTCACTGCCCTTATAATTTGCTCCTGAGTGTATGTATGCTTCGACCTTATATTGACGTTTTTTGCCAGTTCGCTTGTGAATGCCCTGAACCCAGTCTGCGCATCAGTGATTTTCATGTTCGTAATTTGTGACACAACCTTGGAGAAAGTGATATTTCCTGCCCTTTTAATCAGCGGCATGGACTCTATCTCGCCCTTGAACCTGCTTCCAAGAACCAAGTCATAGCCGTTTTTTATCTCTTTTACAAGCTTTGGTATTTCGCTTGGCAGGTACTGCCCGTCAGCATCAATGTGCACGATGACATCAGCCTTGAGTTCAAGGCATTTCTTTACCTCAGTCATAAATGTTTCAGCCAGCCCGTAATTTTTCGGGTGGGAATAAACTATCGCCCCATTTTTTCTTGCAATCTCTGCTGTCTTGTCAGTGCTTCCGTCGTCCACAATAAGTATTCTATAGTCATGCCTGTTTGAATTCATGACTTTTCTTATGTCATTTATTACTTTCGCAATGCTGCCTGCTTCATTGTAAGCGGGTATGGTAACTACAATTTTCATGTACATAACAAACAGCAGACTATTTAAATACCTTTCCCCGTAAACTAAATGAGTAAGTTTTTATATACATGTCATTTTTTTGGCAGGGGGAAGTTAATGTACATATTGAGCATAATCCTGTTTTTCGCATATACGTGGAGTTTTGGTTTTGGATTTAGCCTGCTAGCCAGGGAATCAGAGGACTTTCTTGAAAGAAACATAATGAGGATTGGAATTGGCCTAGGCTCTGTGATAACATTCGGGCTTTTGCTGAACCTTCTTAGAATACCGATTGACTGGAGGATTTACCTGCTTGCATCCATTCTGCTTGTCTGCCTGAGGGCTTATATCCGCTACAAAAAAGAAGCAAATGTTCTGAAGATTCCGAAATTTTCAATCAATCTTTTCTCTGCCATTGTCCTGGTGCTGTTTTTCATGTCATTCTATATGTATGCAAAAGGCGAAAAACAGCATTCGAGAAAACCGCCTTTGGGTTTCACTATACAGACCCTTACCCGCCTGCATACGATATGCTTTTGGGCATAATGCACCAGACAAACGACTCAGTCTACTGGACACTGAAGTTTTTCAACGCGCTTCTGGTGTCATTGAGCATAATCTTTTTTTATTTTTTTGCAAGAGCCCTCACAAACAGCCCCAGAACGGCATTGTTCGCGGCTTTTGCCATGTTTTCCATGCCTGCCCACCTAAGCCACTTTATATGGGCAATATCCATCACAATGCCACTTTTTTTTGTTTCATTCTATTCAATAGAAAAGGTTAAAGATGATAAAAGATGGTGGATAATATCGGCAGTAGCAATAGCGGCAACTGTAACTTCGGCTTGCTGCCGCGCTTGTAGGCTTTCTTTTGTCCTTTATTTTGTGGTGGCTGCCGATGATAATGAAGCATGGCTTAGGGGACACTTTAAGCGGGTTGGGGCTGTCAGGAACTACTGTTTTGACAACGCCTGGCACCGGAGACCGGGCTTACACGATGGCGGATTTTGTTTTTGCAAAAAGCGTCAATATGATAAACAACCCAATAGGAATAGGGTTTGTGCTCTCTTTGCTCGTACTTGCCGCGCTTGTGCTGTTGATTGGCAAATATCACGAGGAATTCAAAAAAAATAAAGTCATGGTCTTAACGGTATTTTTTATCCTAAGCGGCATATTGCTGTTTTTTCTTTCCCAGAATTATGTCAAGTTTGTCGAGAAAAAGGACGTCCAATCGCTTGAAAGGGGCACTGTCCCGTTTTTAGAGTTCCTCTCAGACCAGAGATTTATGGTTTTTATCCTGTTAATATCCTTGTTTGTTTTTACACTATTAGCCATAATCAGCTATAAAAAAGCGGAATTCAGGGAAAAGCATTTGATAGTGGTATTGCTTTGGTTCATATTCAGCTTCTACGCTGTTAATGCAGGCCCCTTTTATTATAAGCTCTCTCCTTTCAGGGCGTGGTCGCTGCTCGCAGTGCCCGTCTCCCTGCTGGCAGGGGAGGGGGTGAGTATGATTGCAGGGCTTGCAAGGAACCTTGCCGGCAGCTTTGTAAAATCAGGCAAAATATTGGCTTTTGTATCTCTGGCTGTGATAGCGCTGGTTGCATACGGCGTTATAATTACTTCTTTTGCCCAAAAATATGCAGTCAATACCGATGAGCGATGGCCGGCTGGGGCTTTCTGGACTTATGTTCAGGACCAGTCTGGGAATGTGCACTCGCCTGAATTAGAAGGCTATATATGGCTTAAAGACAACCTGCCTTCAGGGGCAAGAATCTTCACTTTTTCAAACAATGCTGTGGTTGTTGGCATGGACAAGTTCACATGCCATTGGTGCGAGAATGTTAGGGTTTACCAGCGCAGCAGCTTCAACCAGACTGCTGGGCAAACCTATGAGTGGCTTAAAAAGGAAAAATACAAGTATATAGTCATTGACGGGCAGGCATCCAAAAAATTCGGGGCAAATGCAACAAATGAAAAAGTCCGCGAGTTCGCAAATTCAGGAAAATTCAAGCCGGTTTTCGGCAACAGCGGGATTGTAATATTTGAAGTTGTTTAATTGTTCTATTCTGCCTCAGGCTGTAAGTATATATTTATAAATACTATAATTATTCAGGATTTCTAAAGAAAATGTGCGGCATTGTAGGTTTCAACTGGAATGACAAAAATCTAGTCAAAGCTATGTCTGACTTGATAAGGCACAGGGGTCCTGATGATTACGGGTTTTATACTGATAAATACATTTCTTTGGGAAGCAGAAGGTTGAGCATCATAGACTTGAGCAGGGGAAAGCAGCCTATTTCAAATGAGGATGGCACAAAATGGATAGTCTTTAACGGCGAGATTTATAATTTTATTGAGTTAAGGCAGGAATTGCAAAAAAAGAAGCATAAGTTCAGGACTGATACAGACACAGAGGTCATACTTCATGCCTATGAGGAATACGGCAGAAAATGTGTTGAAAGATTCAACGGAATGTTTGCATTTGCAATATGGGATTCAAAAAACAGGGAGCTTTTCATCGCAAGGGACAGGCTTGGCAAGAAGCCTCTTTTTTATTATCATTCTGGTAAAAAATTTATTTTTGCGTCAGAGATAAAGTCCATATTAAAGGCAGGCATCAAGGCCTCAATAAACAAAGAGGCGCTTTATTTTTACCTGACTTATGGCTATACGCCGACAAAGAAATCCATCTTTAACAATATCAACAAGCTGGAGGCAGGCTGCACATTGCTGTTTAAGGACTTCAAAATAGGCATAGAAAGGTATTGGCAAATAGACCTTTCAAACAAAATAAACGAAAGCGAGGATTTTTTTGTAAAAAAAATAAGGGAACATCTTGATTCGGCAGTAAGGAAAAGATTGATAGCGGATGTTCCAGTTGGGGCTTTCCTGTCAGGCGGACTGGACAGCAGCGCAATCGTCGCTTACATTAAAAAATATAAAAATGACTTGAAGACATTTTCAATCAGCTTTGACTACAGCCAATTTGACGAGTCAAAATACGCAAGAATGGTTTCCGAGAAGTTTGATACAGGGCATCATGATATTTCATTTGATGCAGACGACGTCAGGGAACTGCTCCCGAAGCTTGTGAAGCAGTATGATGAGCCGTTTGGAGACCCTTCCATGGTTCCAACATATCTTGTTTCCAAGGTCGCGAGAAAGCATGTCACAGTCTCGTTGTCAGGAGACGGCGGAGACGAGTCTTTTTTGGGCTATGAAAGGTATCTGCAGTACAGGCTCCTGGCTTTGCAGGAGTATCTGCCCAAAAAATTTATTAGCCCCCTGTTATCGTTGCCATTTGGGAAATTAAGAAACTATCTTGAATTCATCAGATTAAATCAATATAAAAAATATGCCGAGCTGAGAGCCAACTTCAAATCTGACTTGAGAAAAAACCTTTTTTTGGGAAATTTTGATTTCTCTGATTACTGCAAAAAATTTTTTGTTTATCCGGATTATCTGGATAATATAAGCAATGCAGACATAAACACCTATCTTGTAGATGACATTTTGACAAAGCTTGACAGGTCATCAATGTTTGTAAGCCTTGAGGCAAGAGCACCTTTCCTTGACTATGGTTTTATGGAATTCTCGGCAAAAATACCAATGAGATTGAAGCTGAAAGGCGCTGAACCCAAATACATACTTAAAAAATCACTTGTCGGAATATTGCCAAAGAGCATAATCTACAGGAAAAAACAGGGGTTTACATTCCCGTTGGAGATATACATGCGGAAAGAATTAAAAGACTTGATTAATGGAAGCTTGGCTGAAAAAAGCGAGCTGGACAGGTATATCAGCAGGGACTATATAAACAAATTGCTCAGGCTGCACTACAATAAGGAAAAAGACTACACCAGCGGCTTGTGGACAATGTTTATCCTGAAGCTTTGGCTTGACCAGTATTCAAACAGGATTAATTAAAACCGCATGGCGCAAAAATCAGGGAATCTCAACAGGGCACTTTATTTTTTGATTCTGGTTTTGTTTATCGGAACTTTTGTTTACGACAATCTAAGGACTTCGGGCAAGGCCAAGGACGGCTTCACCATAAGCAACTACCTGGGCAGCCCAGAAAAATACGACGGGTATAAAATGGAAATAATGGGGAGAGTAGTCAACATAAGCCTGGGGCATTTTGTTTTTAATATCGGCAGCAAGGACTTAAAAATTTCAGGCTCAGGCATCAAAAAGCCTGTTTTGGGCGAGACTGCGCTGTACGCAAATTTCAGGGGCGACGGCACTATAGAAATGATTGACTACCATAATTACAATTACAACCACATACTGTACATAATATCATTAATTGCAATTGTCCTGTTTCTTGCACTATTCTTCAGGGAGTGGAAACTCGCTTCAGGAGGCTTCAAAAATGCCTGACCTGATGTCCCATCTGATAATAGGGCTTATATTGGCGGAGTTGTTCAATGTAAAGAAAAAAAGCATAGTTATTCTTGGGGCACTGACACCTGATTTGCTGTCAAAAATGAACTTAGTTTATCTTTATCTCAAAATCCCTGCATTAGTTTCCTTTGTCTCGTTTCACACGCCTTTTATGTCCCTTCTGTTAAGCATACTCATAACCCAGTTATTCAATTATGATAAAACAAAAATAGTTCTGTACTTCAATCTAGGTTCCATGAGCCATTATTTGTCAGACCTTTCAATCAGGCATTTTACGGAGGTTGGCACCCGCTTGTTTTTTCCTTTTACAAACAAGAACTACACCCTCAACCTTGTATGGCCAAACCATTCGATTTATATTCTGATAGGAAGCCTGATTGTATACTTTATAATTATCTTAATCAAATATAAAAAGTTAAGTAAATCTACAACAAGAAACCTATAGTTTTTTGCTCTGGAGCTCCTCCAGCAAACTTGTCATGTACTCGTGCTTCTTCATTTTATATACAAATATTGAAATGTTCATAGCCCTTACAACAGTCACTATTAAAAGGTATAATGCAAGTATGCTAAACTGATAAAATATAAACCCCACATTAAAATTTTTTATCATGGAGTATTCCGCCAATGTTATCACAATCAATACAGGCGCAAAAAACTCAGTTGCATAAAGCAAGCCTGGTGTTGGATATACCCAAAGCAATTTTTTGAACATGCTTACTTCCCCACCTCCTATACTGTTTATTTTCCCTATCAGCTTTTCCATCGCATATTTATCAGTTATCTTAGTCAATTTCCTCTCTATCAGCCCTCTTCTGAAATACGATTTCATGACGTCAATTATTGCTACCTCAAGCGCCATAAAAATTGCCAATACTGCTCCAAGGCTGATAAAAAGCCTGCTGCCATAAAGCTCGGAAAGCCCAATTCCCAATCCAGTCCCCAGAAAAACAGCGTATATGTAATTTGAGAGCCCATCGAAATAAGCCCCTTCCAATCTTCTGTGCATAGGATCCATCGCCTTCGGGTTTTGTATTCTGGCAACTTCGCCGTCGCAGCAGTCAAGCGTTTTAAACAGCATGAAAAAAAATAATCCAATAATCATCGATGCGTAAGAGCCCTGTATTAAAAAATAAAAGCCCGCCAAAGGAACAAAAAAATTTAATATGGACACAGAAGCTGGCGACATTCCCAACTTTACAAATGCATAAGTAAATGGCGTTGAGAAGCGCCTGTAAACCATGTACCTTATGCTTTTTGATTTTAAGTCAGCAGCCTGCTTTGCTCTTATCGCCTTATAAGTTATATTATCGGCTTTTTCCATAATTTTGTGTTTTCCCGCCCACTATTTAAGCCTTTCTTAAAGCATTCTTAATTCAGCCGCCGCTGCCCACAGGGTTTTTTGAGATATTTCTGCCAAAATAGTGAATAAAATCCTTAAAAACAGAAACATTTATAAATGCTTTTTATTCACTTTTTTACAATTATTATTCACTTTTAAAATGAACAACAGGGCAAAAATCTTCGAGTTTTTATATAAGAATCATGGAAATGGCTACAACATCAACCAGATAGCCAGAATGCTCGGCATAAGCGTGGGAAGTGCATTCAAGGTATTAAAGAGTTTGGAGAAATCCGGCAATGTTATTGCAAACCGTAAGAATAACGCGCTCTTCTATGAGGTGAATGAATCCGGCAGGGCTAAAGAATTCTATGAAGCAATTGAAGAGAAAGAAAACAAAAAAAGAAAAAAGAAAACCAAAGTCATGTGCACAATAGGGCAGGCTTCTGACAATGCAGTCATAATCAAAAAATTGGCGGATATGGGAATGGACGCCGCTCGAATTGATGCCTCCAGCCTGAATGACAAAGCAGTGGCAAATATAATCCAGAATGTCAGGAAGGCGTCAGGCGACATCCCGATATTGCTTGACATCAGTGCAAAGCCGGGCAGAAGCTGGATTAAGTTTGCCGTAAAAAATGACCTGGATTTTGTCATAGTGCCGGCGAATAGCGCGGAAGACATACGGCAAGCCAGCAAGCTTCTTGGCTATAGTAATATAAAGCAGGTCATAGGGAACAAAATCAAAGTAATAGCGAAAATCGACAGGAAATCACTGAAAAACTGCAAGGAAATAATTGAAGAGGCTTATGGAGTCGTTGTTGACAGAAGCAGGTTTGCAGGCGCTGGCATTGAAGCCCTCCCGAAATTCCAGAAAGAAATCATTGGCGAGTGCAGCAGGCACGGAAAGCCGTCCATAATAGCGGGCAACATTCTTAACTCCTCGATTTCAGGGAAACCATTGATGCAGCCGGAGGTATATGACATTTCAAATGCCGTTCTTGAAGGTGCCTCCTGCATAATGCTGTCAGATGAAACCTCAACTGGGAAATTTCCGCTCAAATCAGTCGAAACACTTTCCAGAATTATAAAGAATGCTGAGATTGCAGTTGAAGAAGCTTCCAAGAGCGCAAGCCATGACTTGACGAGATTCATAGGCGATGCAGTTTCAGAGCTGGAGAAGATTTTGCGCATAGATGCCTTGCTTATAATAACATCAGGGGGGTATTCTGCAAGAATGATATCAAGCAAAAGGCTGAAATGCAAAACCATAGCGGCAACCTCAAGAATGAAAATTTTCAGGCAGCTTCATCTGTTATGGGGCATATGCCCGCTGCATGTTGATATAGACGCTGACGACATATCAAACAACGACAAAAAGGAGGTTATCATGAAGGCGCTAAAAAAGGGATTCATAGGAAAAACGGATCAGATAGCCATAATAGCGTCCATCTTCCACAGCAAGTCAAAAAGGACAAACCTTCTTGAAATTCACAATGTAAGGGAGTTTCTGGAATATATGGGCAAAAGCAAATTTGTAGCAAATCCACGGGAGGCAAAATGACGCACTTTTACGAGTCCATGATAATGTGGAGCGACGACGGCTTGCAGCTGAAGAGCTATGCAAATGACCACCCGGACGGCTTTGTAATAGCAAAGCCGAAATACATCCCAAGGCAAAGGATAGACTGTACAGGGTTCCAGGAGAGGAATATCCAGGGGAATGATGTCAGAAGGTTTGATTACTGGGCTGTTGATGAGAAAAGGCTGAAATCGTACATAGACGACTTCAGAAAAGCGTACCCGGACTACATGTATGACAGCCCTCTGCACCATACATGGTTTATGGGCGTCCCTAAAAACAAAATTGCCAGGCTGCCTAACCCAAAAGAGGGCGTTAAAAAAATCCTTGCGATGAAAGACTCTGAAATGGACGATTACATGAAGAGGGCGCATGGATTTTTAAGCTTAGTTTTGGAAAGCGGCTTGAAAGCCTCTGACTTGGGAGTAACCAACTCCACATTATTGGGCACTTATACTTATGGAAGGTCTGATATTGATATAATAGTTTTTGGAAAAGAGAATTACTGGAAATACATAAGCTTCATACAAAATGCAAAGCACCCGTGGCTAAGGTGGAAAACTCTTGAGGAGTGGAAGAAATACTTTGCCTCTTACAATGCAGGATTGTTCATTTCAGAGGATGAGTTTATCTGGCATTCAAGGAGGAAGTTCATAGACGTCTATTTCGGAGAAACAGTTGTTTCGGTTTTCGGCGTTGAGAATCCTGGTGAAATATCCGTCAAGTGGGGGGATGAAAAATACACCCCAATGGGGATGGCTACTGTAAAAGGAAAAGTCAAGGACGATTATAACGGTATTGTGCGTCCGGGCTACTATGAATTGGAAAATGCAAAAGTAGTCCAAGGCCCTGATGTCAAGGTAAAGAAAGTTGTCACATACGCGAGGGATTTCATGCTGCAGGCATTTGAGGGAGAAAGCATAGTTGCAGCAGGCATCCTGGAAAAAGTTACTCCGCTGAAAAGCGGGGAAGAATACTACAGGATTGTAATAGGCTATTTTGAAAGCTACACAACAAGAAGGGGGGAAGAATATATAAAGGTTCAGCGCTGATTCGCCAATATGATTTATGTCAAAACTAGTAAGGAAGAAGACTTTGTGAAGTGGTATCATGAAGTCATAGAGGCAACCAAGCTTGTTGATTTTTCTGCAGTGAAGGGTTGTGTGGTCTACCATGAATATTGCCTTATGATCTGGAGCCGGATAAAGAGCTATCTGGACAATAAACTAATGCCCCTTGGTTTCCAGGAATACTACTTCCCTGCGCTCATACCATTAAAGTCTTTCAAGAAGCAGACAAAGCACTTTGAGGATTTCTTCAAAGAAGTTCTTGTTGTGTCCAAGACAGGGCACAGCCGGCTTGAGGAAGAATATGTGATAAGGCCCACCTCAGAGGCAATAATATACGAATCTATAGCAAAATGGGTTAAAGGGGAAAAGCATCTTCCTCTGTGCATAAACCAGTACTGCTCTGTAATGAGATGGGAGTCGTTTAAGCCGAACATGCCTTTGTTGAGGGGGAATGAGTTCTTGTGGCAGGAAAGCCATTCAGTCCATTCCACAAAAAAAGAAGCGGAAGAATATGTCAAAAAGGTACTGGATATTTACAGGGATTTGCATGAAAATTTTTTGGCAATGCCTGTTATAATCGGCTTTAAGCCTGAGCACAGGATGTTCCCCGGCGCTGAATATACACTTGCCCTTGAATCGCTGATGCCTGATTTCAAGTCAGTCCAGACTGCAACATCGCATTATCTGGGGCAGAATTTTAGCAAGGCATTCAGCATAAAATTCAGGAATAAAAGCGGAAAAGACGAGTTTGCCTACCAAGCCTGCAACGGGATAACAACAAGGGTTATCGGTGCGTTAGCCATGCTTCATGGCGACAACAAAGGGCTGGTAATTCCGCCAAGAGTTGCACCTTACCAAGTTGTTTTCGTGGATTTCAACGAAAAGGATATTTTAGAATCAGTGAAAAATAACAAAATCAGGTTCTTCGTGGATGACTCTAAGAAGCCCGTAAAAGAAAAGATTGATTATTGGACAATGATGGGCGCGCCTATCATAGCTGCAAAAGACAGCAAAGGATTTGCACTGATTAGGAGGGATACGCTGGAAAAGACTACAGTAAATAAAAGCTCATTGGTTAAAGAAATACAAAAAGCATTAAACTCAATACAGGATAACCTCTACAGGAAAGCCAAAGAATTCCACAGCAGCCATATTTCAAAAGCAGGCTCATGGCAGGAATTTGAGAAAATTGCTTCCGGAAGGAAAGGATTTATCGGGGCATTATGGTGCGGTGGAACAGGCTGCGCCAGGCAGATAAGGGAAAAGGCAAGCAAAAATTCAATCAGGGTTGTCAATCCAGCAAAGACAGGCAAATGCGTGCATTGCTGCAAAAAAGCAGCTTACTCGGCTGTGTTCGCTCCAGCTTATTAAAATAATATCAAAAATAAAAATGCCAAAAAACATAGACCTTCAGTGCCACACGACAGCTTCAGACGGCGCTCTTGCACCGAAAGAGCTTGTTGAATTGGCACTGAAAAAGGGGCTAAAGGCTGTTGCAATAACAGACCACGACTCTGTAAATGGGTTAGAAGAAGCTTTAAACGCCGCCAAAGGAAAAGATATAGAGGTCATTCCCGGGGTTGAGATAAGCTGCGACGACAGGGGATTTGTAGACACACATATCCTTGGATTGTTTATCAGCCACAAAAGCCCTGCACTGAAATCGCTGCTGAGCCCAGCAATACAGGGAAAGGCAAAAAAAAGACATAATAAAAAAATTCCAGGAACTGGGCTTTAAGATTTCCTTCAGGGAGGTGAAGGCATTAGCCAAGGGAGAGATAGGAAGGCCGCATATAGCAAGGGCAATCCTGAAAAACAATCCTGATAAGGTAAGCTCAATAGAAGAGATTTTTGACAAATACCTTGCAGTGGGCAAAAAGACTTATGTTGAAAGGAAAAAAAAGATAGGCATAAAACAGGCGATAAATGCAATACACTCTGCAAAAGGCTTTGCTTTCATATCGCACCCCGGCGTGTACAGCAATTTCAGCATTGAGAAGTTCATAAAATATTTCATAAAAAACCATGGAGACGGGCTCGAGACGTATTACAATTATGAAAGCTCAAGATACCACACAGGCTTTGCGCAAAGCAGCAAAATCAACAAAAAGTTCCGGAATACAGCCGGAAAATACAGGCTTCTCGAGACAGGCGGCTCTGACTTTCACGGAAGGCAAGGGCAGGTTCTCGGAAAACTTAAAGTTCCATATAAAATATTGGCGGCATTAAAGAATCGCAGAACCGGCTGAATTGCATGCTTAATATAGATTTTTAAACTAGCTTATATGCCCTTAGGCAAAATGAACATAATCATGTTTATAGTTGATGCACTGCGCCCAGACCATTTAAGCGCAAACGGCTATGCAAGGGCGACAAGCCCGAACATGGACAGGCTGGCAGAAGAAGGCACGAGCTTCTCGAATGCGTATTGCCCTTTTCCGTGGACTAACTCATCAATATTGTCTGCATTTACCGGAGTCTATCCGCATAACCATGGCGTAAGGCTTGTCTCCAACAACAAGTTTAATGAGTCTGTAACAACATTGCCTGAAATACTCAAAAGCCACGGCTTCAGGAATGCATACCTTGATGTAGACGTTCTGAGTGAGCCTGCCATGAAAAAAGGTTTTCAGGAGTTTAATCCGCTCAGGTGGAAAATTGAAAACAAAATCAAAAGGAGCATTTACAAAATATTCAATCCCAAGAATTTTCTGGGCTTGACTGAGCAGCATACCGGCATAGCAATAAGATGGATAAAAAAGCACTCAGGCGATAAATTCTTTTTATGCCACCATCCCATAGACCTGCACTGGCCGTACTGGCCTCCAAAGCCCTATGACCATATGTTTGACTCAGGCTATAAAGGCAGCCATGACTTCAACACTCTGGCAGGCGGAAAACTGGCAAGAGGCGACGTCTTGTTTGGGCATGTCAAGTTCCAAAAAGAGGAGATGGAGCACGCAATAGCTCATTATGACGGAGCTATAAAATATGTTGACACTCAGATTGGCAGAATTCTGGACACATTAAAAGAGATTGGGCTTGAAGATGAAACTTTAGTCATCCTGACATCGGACCATGGCGAGAATTTTGGCGAGCACGATTTTTACTTTCAGCATGCGGCAAGCCTCTACGAGCCAAGCATAAGGATACCTTTAATCTTTAAGCACCCAAGACTAGTCCCAAAGGGTAAGATTATAAAGCAAAGGGTGCAGAACATAGACATAATGCCCACGATAATGGACATGCTTAACGTGCCTTTGATTGATAGGATAGACGGCATAAGCTTGCTGCCTTTGCTAAAAGGCGAAACATTAAAATGCAGGGAATTTATATTTGCCGAGAGCCTTGAGGAGCATTTCAAGGGGCATAAGAGGATATTCTTTCCTGGAATTAAGGGAAAATGGCGTACGATGATAATAGGAGACTGGAAAATCATCTACATCCCGCATCCGCAAAACGATATTTTTGAGCTTTACAACCTGAAAGACGACCCTGATGAGAAAAACAATCTTATAAGCAAGGAGAAAGAGATTGCGTCTGAAATGAAGAAAAGGATTTTAGAATTTTTGAAGCAGCAAAGCAATGAAGGCGATGCTGATTTGTCAAGCATGGACGATAAATCAAAAAAACTGCTGAGGGAGCTGGGTTATATGGAATAAAGTATCAATTAAAATGCTAAGCCTCTTCAAAAAGAAAAAACCGAACGTAATTCTGATATTGATAGATGGCGCTAGGCACGACCTGATAAGTAAAGTTCCATTTTACGAGGAGTTGAAA
>JAGVXS010000018.1 GCA_018303685.1 Candidatus Woesearchaeota archaeon | reverse complement strand
TAAAATGGCAAAAAAAGAAGAAGCTTCAAAAATAATATTGGAAAGGACTTACAATATTCCGCTTAGAAGGGAGACTTTGAAGGCGCCTTCTTACAGGAAGGCTAAAAAGGCAATCACTGCCATAAGGGAATTCATAGGCAGGCACATGAAGTCAGGCAATGTTGCTGTCGGGAAATACCTGAATCTCAAAGTGTGGGAGCACGGCATCAAAAACCCGCCGCATCATGTCAAAGTGACTGCATCAAAGGATGACAAGGGCAAGGTTTTTGTCGAGCTTGCCGATGCCCCGAAAGAGGCAAAGGCTGATGAGAAGAAAAAACCAGAGCCAAAAACTGAGAAGCCTGAAGAAAAGATTGAAGGGGCAAAGGAAGAAAAGGCAGAGGAAGCAAAGAAGATTGAGAAAGAGGAGATAAGGGAGCTGCAGAAGGAGCATCCGAAGCACCATGCTCCCAGAATGCCTGCAATGCCTAAGCAGCAGGAAGCGCATCCGACTGCGCCGAAGAGCGTTTGAGTGGGTAAATTTATTAAGTGATTCCGAGTTCTTTTTGGTATGAACAGCTTATTGCCATTTGAAAGAACAGAAAGAAAAATCCTTGTGAGAAAAGAAGCAGAGACTGATGAAAAATACGGCTGTAATCCAAACGACAGAAAAACAGATGAAATAATAAATTATGGTATAGTTAATATAGACAAACCCAAAGGCCCGACTTCCCATCAAGTATCTGATTATGTTCAAAAGATTCTGCACATAAATAAAAGCGGGCATTCAGGGACGTTAGACCCGGCAGTCACAGGCGTACTTCCGGTAGCCTTGGGCAGAGCCACAAAGATTGTGCAGGCATTGCTCACAGCAGGCAAGGAATACGTTGCAATAATGCACCTGCATAAAGAAGTTGATGAAAACATATTAAGGGAAACGATACAAAAAAATTTTCTTGGAAAAATACAGCAATTGCCTCCGATAAAAAGCTCTGTCAAGAGGCAGCTTAGGACGAGAAGCATTTATTATTTTGATATTCTTGAAATTGACGGAAAGGATGTTTTGTTTAAAGCCGGCACTGAAGCGGGCACTTACATAAGAAAATTAATCCATGACATCGGGCAAAAATTAAAAACAGGAGCGCATATGGCTGAGCTTAGAAGGACAAAAGTGGCTTCTTTTGACGAATCCACATTATTCACTTTGCACGAATTAACAGACGCCTATTATTTCTGGAAAGAGGAAGGCAATGAAAAGTTCATAAGAAAAGTAATCCAGCCTGTTGAAAATGGGGCGAAGCACCTGCCTAAAATCTGGGTTTTTGACACAACTGTTGAAAGCTTGTGCCATGGAGTTGACTTGAAAGTGCCCGGGATAAGCAAATTGAATGATAAAATTGAAAGCGGAGGCATTGCTGCAATCATGACTTTAAAAGATGAACTGGTTGCTTTGGGAATTGCAAAAATGGATTCAAAAGAGATGATGGGCGAGAAAGGAATTGCTGTGCAGACTGAGAAAGTGTTTATGGTGCCCGGGGTTTATAAGATTCAATAAACTGAATAGCAATCGTTAAATTTAAATATTTGGTTGCACTATCCACAGACCATGAAATCGTCCCTTGAGTGCCCATTGTGCGGAGCAGAGATTGGAAATAGTGAGGATTATTGCTCAGAGTGCGGCGAAACGCTAAAAAAGAGTGACAAAAAATAAATTAGCTAGTTCTTTTTGGGATTAAAATGGCAGAAGATAATGTAAGAAAAAGTTTGAGGTATTCTCTGTATGACGGCGCTTCTTTCGCAGTCATGGAAGGCGCAACAGCCTCTTTCCTAACACCTTTTGCAGTTGCATTGAATGCCTCTGTAAGTTTGATTGCAGCATTAACCTATGTGCCGCAGCTTTTGGGGGCTTTCATACAATTGTTTGCAGCAAAGATAGTAGAGTTATTGAAAGACAGGAGAAAAATACTGGTTATAAGCTCTTTCCTGCATGCAATCTTGTGGATTCCTTTGCTGTTCATACCTTACGCAACTCCAAGCCAGAAATACCTGCTTGTGGTTTATATTGCATTGCAGACAATGCTTGTCCAGCTGATGCAGCCCATAGGAAATTCCCTGCTTGGCGACATTGTGCCCAAGTATGAAAGGGGCAGGTTTTTCGGCTTGCGCAACAAGGTTGTGGGCGCAATGTCATTTGCCTCTGCATTAATTGCCGGCTTGATGCTGAATTACCTCTCGCCGAAGAACCCTTTTCTTGGCTTCGCAATCCTTTTTTCAGTTGCGTTCATAGGCAGGGCGCTTTCAGGGGTTTTCAAGGCTATGATGATAAATCCCGAGCCTGACTTGGCTCACGAGGTAAAATTCTCCATCGTTGACTTTGTCAAAAGGATGGAAAAGACGAATTACGGGCATTTTGTTGTTTATGTCGCTTTGTTTAAGTTCGCAACAAGCATAGCGTCGCCTTTCTTTGCTGTCTATATGCTCAAGGACCTGGGATTTACTTATATGCAGTTTACTGCAATGGTTGCCGCAGAGCTTGTTGCCAGCTTCATAGCAATGGGCGTCTGGGGCAGGATAATTGACTCAAGGGGCACGAAATTTGTCCTGTACATTGGAGGGATGCTTGCAGCTCTTGTGCCATTGATGTGGCTTTTCTCGCATAACTTTTATTACCTTATTGCTGTCGAGATGTTCTCAGGCATTTCATGGGCTGCATTCAACCTGAGCGCTTCAAACTTCATGTTTGATGCTGTGCAGCCGGAAAATCGTGTTAGGTGCATTGCCTACTACAAGTTTTTTGAGGGAATTTCCATATTTGCAGGCGCCTTGCTTGGGGGGTTTTTGATAAATATGATTCCTGCATGGATATTCATCTCAAGCATTCCGTTTGTGTTCCTGATTTCAGGAATCTTGAGGCTGGCTGCCTCGTTGATTTTGCTGCCAACGCTGAAAGAGGCAAGGCTCATAGAGCTTGGCATCGGGCACACTTTTTTCAAGCGCTATCTCACAATACGCCCAAGTGAGGGGCTTGTTTTTGAAGTTATTGGAAAATACCACAAGCCGACTGAAGAAAAGCATTTTGAGAAAAAGCTGTCCAAAGCCGAGCAAAAGCCAACTCCAAAGAGAGACGAGAGAGCCTATACAAAAAAACTGATGAAGTTCATCGGCAAGGATATTTCCGCAAAAAAAGAGCAGCATGACATCGGCAATATGCATGATATCGAGCACATTGCTGAGGAGATTGAGAAGGGGAAGAGGAAATAGTATCGTGATTATCTTTTGTAATTTGGATTCTTAATTGGAAGCCTGTAACGAAAAAGGAAAGACCTGAAATCACTTGCTCCCAGAATTTCAAAAATTGCTTCCACTATCGGGGCCTTTTTGTTGTAGGGAATAACTGCAGGATACTCTAAGATATCATACTCCCTTCTCTCTTTCCCCTCAATAATAGGCTTCAAAATTCTTTTTGAGCGGTCCGTGCCATCATCTTTTAGAATTACAGCTTGGTCCGGATTAACCTGTACAATTTTGACGCCCATATATTTCAATTCAAGATATCTCGCATCAAATGAAATTTCTCCTGCCCTGTCCAGCACTTTATCAAGAGTTTGAGCCTGCATCCACATAAAAAATGTCATTCATTTTTTAAATATTTCTCTTCAAAAAACCGCAACCTATTTATATTCCTTAATCAAGGAAGCAAATTAGATGCAAAATGGTGTTAACCTCTTTATACACATGCACAAGGTGCAGGAAAGACTTCAATTTTGACAACATCAAGTACGACTCAGACAACAAGCTAATATGCGTCGAGTGCCTTGAGAAGCAGCAGAAGATTGAGAAGAAGGAAAAGTTAAGCCTGGAAAAGGCAGATGAAGGCGAGGCTGTCAATTTCATATGCGTTTCGTGCAGGTTCAAGTTCTCAGTCAAGAAGGGCTCTCCAAAGGATATAAAATGCCCCTACTGCGGCAAAACTCGGGTTATGCTGGTTAAGAAGTACAAGGACGAGAACGACCTGATAAAAATTAGACGTGACGTTGATGTGATTAAACATATTCTTTCTGAAGAAGGGAAATTAAGTAAATCTGCCAAAAAGCAATTGGAAGAAGCTAGGAAAACTCCGGACTCTGAATACATTAAGCATGAAGACTTAAAGAAGCATATTCTCAAATGAACTATGAGATTATTTGGCATCCCAAGGCTGCAAAATATGTAGAAAAGTTGCCACAGCATATTGCCAAAAGAATTCTATACTCACAGACAAAAATACCTATACAATAGTTGTCTGTTCGTAATACAAAGAAAACCTTATGGTTTTCGAGTGCTCGAAAATCGAAGATTTTCGACAAGTAAAGGACATATTTATGTCTAAAAACTTGTGTCCTTTACTATAAATAAGTTTGACGAAATCTCAGTTGATCCGTTTAGATATTTGGAACATTTTGAAGGTGGGGGTTATAAACTAAGAATTGGCGAATATCGTGCTCTCATAGACGCGGATTTACAAAAAAGAATCCTTAAAATTAGGGTATTTGATAAAAGAGGCAGAATTTATTAGTTTTGGATTCTATGGACCAGAGGTTTGATTATTGAATATTCAAGATGTTTCTATGAATTCTATAATTCTGCTTATATCTGACCTATCGGCACAAGGAATTCTGGCACGTTTTCCGCATTCCAAAGTTTCAGGATAGCCAGCAACACCTAAAAAGTCAGCCTCTCCTTTTATTTTATATGGTCTTACATATCGATAAATTAACTTTGCAGGCTCACATGACGGGCTTTCAGGAGAACCCAAATTTAATTCCATAAAATATTTTCCAAACCTGTTGGTAGGCATGAATCTGAATTTTTTGCTAGTATCTACTCTCATATGTGTGAGCATTTCATCAACACTGTTAGCAAGTGTAACTGCATAACCTTGTCGCTGGAAGGAGCTAACAATTTGTGTTTCAAAAGATTCGTTGTGCAATGCCACTAAGGCAGATTTTGTGGTTTCCATCTGTACATAATGTATTAATAAATTATTCTTAAATCTTTCTCTTTTTCACCACTCGCCAATAGTCTGACTTTCATTTATAAACCAATTTATTATCTTTCCATATAGCAAAAAATTAACTTTTCAAATAAATTAGTAAGGTATACCAGTATACGAAAACGTTACATTTATATACTAGTTCATATATTAAAACACTTCCAATTTTAAGAATTGGGTATTTTTAAACTAAAAAGGCTGAGGTGAAGAAGATGGGAATGGATTTTGTTATTGAGAGCGCACTCAAGCAGGGAGTGCAGCAAAGCGAAGACTTGCAGGTTGGGCATGCCAACATCAAGGTGATTGGCTGCGGAGGAGCTGGCTCAAATATGGTAAGCTGGCTTTACAGGAAAGGAATAAGAGGTGCGGAGATTATCGCATGCAATACTGACAAGCAGCATTTGGAGATTACAGAATCTGACAAGCGCTTTCTAATTGGAAGGGAGCTTACAAGAGGCTTAGGCTGCGGAGGTTTCCCTGACAAGGGCAACAAAGCAGCTCAGGAAAATATACAGGAAATCAAGGAAGTTCTTAAAGGAGCTGACATGGTCTTTGTGTGCGCAGGAATGGGCGGCGGCACAGGAACAGGAGCTGCTCCGGTTGTGGCGCAGACAGCAAAGGACGGAGGAGCTATTGTCATTGGAACAGTCACAATGCCGTTCAAGATTGAAAGGGCAAGGATCGACAAGGCTGAATTTGGACTGCAGCAGTTAAGGCAAACCTCAGATACAGTCATAGTGATTGACAACAACAGGCTAGTCAATATTGCAGGAAACTTGCCAGTTCAACAAGCATTTGCAGTGGCTAATGAGCTAGTTGCAACAATGATAAGGGGAATTGTGGAGACAATAGCAGTTCCATCATTGGTTAACCTGGACTATGCTGACGTAAAAGCCATAATGCAGGACGGCGGAGTAGCTGCAATTGGCGTTGGTGTTTCTGACACAACAAACAGAGTGGAAGAAGCTGTCAAAGGCGCTTTAAGCAACCCATTGCTTGAGATAAGCTACAAAGGCGCAACAGGAGCTTTAATCCATGTTGAAGGCGGGCCTGACATGACTCTTGACGAAGTCAACAGGATCGGAGAGCTTGTAACAGAAAGCCTTGACCAGGATGCAAACGTCATCTGGGGCGCAAGGGTTTCAGAAGCCATGAAAGGCAAGATAGCTGTAATGACAATCATCACAGGGGTCAACTCCCCATGGATACTTGGCAAAGCAGACAAGAAGACAAGAACAATTGAGGCAAGGCGCATAAGCGACGAGCTGGGAATTGACTACTTCACAGACTAAATCTGTGAATTTTTTATTTTTATTTACTGCCAGGAAAAAGGTGATTTAAATGCCAGTCGATGAAGACAAGATAGTCAAAAAAATGGTGGCTGAAATTGCCGACTCAAATGAAAGGTTCATGGGGCACCAGTCACAAGACATAGAGAATTTTAAGAGGATTGTGCCTGTTCTTCTCGAGAAAGGGATTGACAATGTCAACCTTTCAATGTTTGACGAGGCAACCAAGTCAAAGCTGCTCAATGCCTTGGGCGAGGAATACATCAGAAGGGGCAGCATGAACGATGCTGTAAAGGCGTTTATTCTTGCAGGCAACCGCGCAAGATTAGTGGAGGTTGGCGAGCATTACGAAGAAGTCAGCCTCTTTGGAAATGCCATTGACACTTACAGGCTTGCAGATGCAAGCGACAACCTGCTAAAGATTGGGAAGAAATGCCTTGAGAACGGGCATTTTGCAGATGCCATAAAATCCTTCAGGCTCTGCAACGATGTTGAAAACCTGACAAAAGTAGGCGATGAATGCTTCCAGAAAGGTAAGTGGGATTATGCCATTGAAATCTTCAGCGCAATCAGCTCAACGCACAAGCTTGTTGAAATCGGCGATAAGTGCCTGAAAGAAAGGCAGATTGGGTATGCTGCAAAGGCTTACGAGCTTGCGCATGACAAGGACAAATTAAGCTCCTTGGGAGATGTTTGCTTAAGGGAAGGATTGCTTGCAACCGCATTGAAGGCTTATTCACAGGCAGGCAACGACATGATGGTGCAGTTCATAAGGGAGAACTTCGGCAACAAGCTTTCAAGCTATTAAATTTATTTTTTCATTCGTAAACAACCTAGATGCAAGAATAAAAACAATAAGATAATAAAAATTCGTTCAATAGATGAAATAAAAAATTCAAAAATCGTCGCTTCCCAGCATCTGCAAAGGTGGAATGGGAACCCAGCTCAGGGATGTTTGCCTTGAAGTTTTAAATGAATAGGCGAGGCGGAGAGGCTGTGCAAGAGAAAAATAAAGAAATACAGCAATTGCCGTGCCGCCGAGCAGTAAAATGCGCCGCAGGCGGATTGAAAATATAAAATAGTATCAATAAACAACCAAAATGGAGCAGCAGCTTGATGTTTTCACGATAAAAAGGATTGAGCTCATGATAGACATGGCTACAAAAAAGCTCCAGCAGCAGGTTGATTCCATGAAGGAAAGTATGTGCTCGATGGCAGGCGAAATCAACTCATTGAAAAGCCAGATTAACAGGATGCAGTTCCAGCCGCAGCAGGCTAGGGTTGTGCAGACAACTCTTTCTGATTCCCAATCACAGCAAGGCGCAAAGCCAAGGAAAGAGGTCGAGATTGTCGACTGCAGGCCTGAAAATGAGAAAAAAGAAGACTTCCAGAGCGGCGCTGCAAAGAACGCAGAGCCTGTAAGGCCAAGATACGGCGATTATGAATCAAAAGATGTGAGCATTGACAAGTTCTTTTATTTCGGAAGGAAATAAATAATTATCAATCACATTCTCAAAGCCTTATTGTCTTGATATTCCACTAAATTAAGCTTCTTTTTTGAATAATGGTTTTCCATCTTGCCTATAGCTAGTAGTTAAATATGTTCCAGCAAAAGTATCATTCCATCTTGGGCGCCTCATTTCAACAAGTCTAGGCACCTCCGAGAATTTTTCTGGTTGTCCTATGACTTGCTCTTTTACATAAATATGCCCATCTGGGTTTACTTTATAAGAGTTCAAGATTCTAACATGAGAATTCTCCAAAAGATGAATTCCAGCAACAATTGAATCTCTAATAGTTCCTCCTTTAACATCATTCAATGCATTATAACCGCAAACAACAGAGTCTGATATGGACAAGTTATATGCATCTCCAGTCCCAGCTAATACCCTAGTTATAAAATCAAGCCTATAAACTGCCATAATGAATTTGTCATTCTGAGGCAGGCTTTCAAAATCTTTTTGTCTTTCAATTGGTAAGCTCGAAACTAAGCGTCTTGCCCATTTTTCATATTTACTTTTATCTTCGGGGTACTTTGCATGCCATTCTGCAATTTTATCGTACTCGTGTTGTGGAATAATTTCACTAAATCTTAGTATAGCTTCAAAAACACGCTCAGGCTCGCTTGATAAAGCATCTTGCTCTATCTCTAGAAAGGTTTTATGTCCAAGAATCGTATCGTCTATCGATAAGTTGCTCCACGCATTAGAACCGTTGGCTGCACCCTTAGCAAGAATAAAAGATTTTCTTAGATTTGGGCGAACTGAGTCGGATAATACGAACCAGCCATATAGCACACTACCACTTATTTTTGCGTCAAATGTCTTGTCGAAAACATAATCTCCTTGTAATCTTAAGGAACTAACTCTAGAATTTCTTGCACCGTATTCATGCACGTGTGCTGAAAGGAATTCGCCTTTACCCCATATTGGCTCTACGAGATCGCTTGTTTCTTCCTTCAGTTCTCCGTAGTACTTATAAGGACTACCTTCTAGTAATTTACATAATTCTTGTAATCTAGGAATAAGTTTATTTTTATAATCAATAACGCGGCGTGCAAATAATGACTCAAGGATACTCATTTCATCTCAGGGTAAGAGAGTTCAATTTATAAATTTATGTTCGCAGTATTGGAATAATATTTAAAAAACTTTTACCATCAATCCACCATAAACATCTTGCTGTCCTTTCCAACATCAAAAAAACCCAGCCTTGCACCAATGTCAAGAAAAGCATGCGCATAAACAACTGCGCCAAAGGCATTGACTATGTCACCTTTCTTCTCAAAGTACTTGGCATCTTCATAATACCTTTTGGCTAAATCAAGCAAATCTTCAGCTTCTTTTTTGTGTTTCTCGACGATTTTGACTTTTTTAAGAGCTTCAGAAGTAAGCTTGAAGTATTTTTGGAGTTTGTCGTTTAGGGTTTGCATTTTAAATAGAATTTAATAAAAATAAAACTAAAGATGCTTCCTCAATTCCTTTGCCTTCTCTATCCCTATATCCAGCATCTTGTCAATGTCTTCTATTGTCAATGGAAAGTCTCCGCCTTTCTGCATGGCGCACAAAGTGCCGTCTTCCATCGAAGAGACTGTAAGCCTTGCATCAATCACTTTCTCTTCCTCAACATCAGGGTCGACAATAAACTTGTCGCCTATCTTGATGACAGTGACTGCTATCGGGGTTTTTTCAAGCTCAAGCCTTTTATCTGTTTTCTCCTTATAGTCAACCTTTTCGCCGTCGAAAGCAGGATATTTAGCGTCCTGCAAGGCTGCCAAAGCGGCAAGGCTTGAAGCGTCAAACAGGTTGCCTGCATCGTTTATAGGGCAGATGTCAATGATAACCATCCATATTTTCTTGCCGGGCTCAATGCACAGCTTCCTGAAGTCAAGAGCCTTGCTCTCCCTTATGCCCCTGTCAACAACCCTTGCAAGCTCTATTGCCTGTATTCCCGGAGGGCCAAGCTCAAACTCGGGATTTGACAATGGCAGCAATTCCGCCCCTACAATGATTGTGCCTTCGTCAGGTGTGTCAGGATATGGCTCGCCAACCTCGAGCTTAACTCCAACCATGACATCTGTCTCTCCTATCTTTACCCTTGCAGAGCCTTCTGCGGTTTTTACAACACCCTGCTCAACCTCAATCGGCTTCCTGTATTCTGTGAGCTTTCTTCCGTCCAGCCTTATGCCTGCATGTAAAAAGCTTATTATGTGGCTTCTCAATTCCTTGTGCATTATATCTCCACCTCGTGGTATTTCTCCTTGAGCGCCTTTTTCTGCACTTCGTAAATGTCAGCCATGACCTTTTTAGCCTTTTCAATCAGCTCCATAAGCTCCTCTTTCCTGATTTCGCCGTCCATCTGGAGCAGTGTGATTTTGCCTGAATTGGGCATCATCGCAATTGGAATATCTGCGACAGGGCCGTCCTTGTAGCTTTCCTCGCTGTAATCCAGGTCAACAAGCAGGCTGCCATCAACCTTGCCGAACGAGACAGCGCATACCAAGTCCTTCATTTCCAATCCTGCGTCAGCCAAAGCCATTGATGCAGCGCATATTCCGGCGCACCTTGAGCCAGCCTCTGTCTGCGGCAGCTCAATAAAAACATCAACAACAGAATTTGGGTACTCATCAAGGTTAAGAACAGGCAATAACGCCTTTCCCGTAACCAGTGATATCTCCTTTGAGCGCCGAGAGCCTCCCGGCCTTACCCTTTCGCCTGAGCTTGAGAAAGGCATCATGTTGTAATTGCACCTTAAAATGCCCTTTTGCGGGTCCTGCAAAAACTTAGGATGCAGATTCCTCGGCCCGTAAACAGCCGCATAAGCCCATGTATTCCCGATCTTGAACATTGCAGAGCCGTCTGCCCTTGCAATAACCCCAACTTTTGCCTCTATCTCCCTTGTCTCGTCGAACTTTCTTCCGTCGATTCTTTCATTGTACGGCATTTTAAACCTCAGTTATTTTGTTCATTAATAATAAACAATTTTAAATTTTTTATTTATTGATTGTTTTTTCTAAACGTTTGTCCTGTGCACACCGTTCTTCTCCAAAAAATCCTTTATCTTGTCCGTCAGTCCGCTAAGGTGGCTTTCCCTCTCGATCTTCCTCATAGCCTGGATCGCAAGCAGCTCGTTCAGGGGCTCGCCGTCAATCCACACCAAGCCATTCTGCCCGACGCTGATGTTGCATTTTGTTGCATCCTTAATCATGATAACCATAGAGCCCTGCTTGCCTATGATTCTTGGAACTTTATTGGGGTCAACTTCAATTACCCTGCCGCCCCTCAGCTTCCTCAGCCCAGGCCCTTTCATAGTAACATCAACAAGCTTCTGGCTGGTCACGTTGACGATTTTGCACATGACATAATCACCCAGGTCATAGTATTGGGTGAGGTTTGCGCCTCTTGCAATGAACTCGGATGTTGCATCCTTCATTGACATCATGGCAGAATATGCCGAATTAGTGTCGAGGCGCCATCCGCTGAAGCTGACATCAATAACCTTGCATATTATTGTGTCGCCCGTCTTCGGAATGTACCTTCCTGACAATGGAATAAGCTTTATTGTTCTGCCGTCTATCACAGCCAGCCCGAGCCTGTTTGCCTTTATTGACTCGCCTTCCCTGTAAGTTCCGCTTCCAGGCAGCATGTCCATCCCGACAGCCAGCGTTTCTCCAGGCACTGCAATGCTCTTGTCCTGCACTATTATTTTTGACATTTTTGTCACGTTTAACAATTTGTTATTACTATTAATTCTTCACCCATTATTTGGTTGTATTGGAGTGCAAAAGTAGATGCTTTCTTAAGATACCCAAATCTTTTTAATTTGATAATATTTTTTTCTACTTCATTACTCAGTTCGGTAAATCCGCCGCTATTTCTATCTGCTTTTCTTAGCTCGTCTAAGATTGTGGGCAAACTGCTTTCCAATTGCATTACCTCATAACCTATTGAAGATTTTGACAATTCTATTTTTACTTGCAACCCATCATACATTTTCAGTCACCTTGTCTTCAAAACCTTGCTTTCCAGGTTTCCATGGCATATCTTGTTGAGCCTGTCGTAAAAGTCGCTTTCCATCCCGCCGGGCATCTCGACGACAGCGACCCAGTAGCCGCTGCTTTGCCACTCCTCCCTGAGGAGCGTGCCGAAGCTCTTGACAATCGCGTAGCACTTTGGCGCAAAGTCAGGCGGTATCTTGATTGCGATTTCCTTTACTTCAAATTTTATCGGCAGTATCGGGCGGAGTATTTTCAGCGCTTCCTGCACCTGCTTCTGCACAGGCTCAAATTCGTCAACATGAAACTTCGCCTCCTCGAAAGCATTCTCAATCCTCTGGGGCGGGTGAGGCATGTGGGTTTTCGGGTCGACTCCGTTCCTGTGTATGATGCTGATTATCTGCCTTTTTTTGTCCTCCCTGAGCTTTTCCCTGTATTCCTGAGTCAGGTGTATTTCGCCTTTTTGTATTATGAGCTTGGCTACTTCCTCGACATCAGAAGTGCCGAAAATCTGCCTCATCGCATTCTCAGACGCGTCCATTCCCTTTTTGGCGTCCGAGAAGATTTTCATGGCTGCAAGCACATCGTGCATGTCCATGCTTTTCCCTTCCCTCAATGCAAGCGCATTGCTGCAATCCACAAGAATCTCGAAGCTCTGCCCCTGAGCCTTGAGCCTTGCTATTATCGCCTGGTCAACTGCAACCATGTGCCATGTCACTTCTTTGCAGGCTTTTTGTCTTCCTTAAGCTCTGATGTCATTTTTTCTATTCTGGACTTTGTAATCCTCTTGAATTTTTTTTCAGCGGTGTTTATATAGGCAGCGTCAATTCTCTCCACGTTGAAATTTTCGCCAAGCACTTTTTTCAGCGCCTTCAATGAAAGCTTCAGCCCTTCTTCGATTGTAAGCTCGGCCTTGTATTCATTGTGCAGGATTTCCTCGACCTCAACTTCGCCTTCGCCGATTGCAGTCGCCTTGTACTGGAAGAATATCCCAATCGGGTCCGTCTCGAACAGCCTTGGCGTGTGGTCGTCAATGCCTGCCACTAAAATGGAAACTCCAAAAGGCCTTAACCCTCCGCTTTGCGTGCATATCTGCTTCAGGTCGCATATGTCCTTCACTATGGTTAATGTATCAACCTCAGAGTCATAGGTAACCCTGTTCTGCTGCGCCTTCAGCTGGGCCCTGTCTATCAGCACCCTTGCATCGCTCAGTATTCCGGAAGCCGCAGCGCCTATGTGGTCGTCAATCTGCCATATCTTTTCCACGCTTTCAGGCACCACTAATGAATCAACAACCCTTTTGTCCGCTACAAGAACGACTCCGTCTGAGCACACCATGCCTATTGCAGTCGAGCCCTGCCTGACTGTCTTTTTCGCATATTCCACCTGCAACAGCCTGCCGTCAGGGCTGAACATTGTAATCGCCCTGTCATAACCCATCATCTGATGCTGCATTGGTTGCATTTTTTATTACACCTCATAGTTTTAATTAATTTTTAATAATTTTATTTTACGCCGCTTTCATATATCTTTGCTCGGCTTTTCTCAATATGCCTGAAACCCCAAGGCTTCTGAAAATGGCTTCATTGCTATGGATTTTGTCGGCAAACACCAAAGACGCCTTTAGTGCATCAACGTGCCTGTGGCTTACTTTTATAATGCCCCTCTGGAGCTTGCTGTCCCACTTATTGCCTAATACCATCAGTCCCGCTTTTGCCACTCCTAGCTGCCCCAGCAGCCTAAGCGAGCTATCCATTATTGCGCCTGAGACTGCATCTGCATCGGTTATTTTTTCCCTTGAGATTACTTCAAAGGCTACATAGCGCTTTTTTTCCCTCAAGCTCGGTAAAACTGGCTTTAATTTCGTCTTTATCATCTCATAATGCCGAAAATTTTTGCATTTTCGAGCATGTCAAAAATGCCATTTTTTCCACGAGAAGAAATATAATAACACCTTTCTCTTCTCTCTGTCGAGCCAGAGGATAATATATTGATATTTAAAGGTTGCGGTTTGATATTTTAATTAATTTATGCTTTTTATTATTTTTAACATCTCTTCCCTCTTCTCCCTCATCAAGTTCTCAGAATCAGCCTCAAGATTCAGCCTCAGCAGCGGCTCAGTGTTGCTCGGGCGCACATTAAACCACCAGTTGTCAAACTCGATTGTAATTCCATCAAGTTTTGATATTTTTTTCGGGTTCTTGTCTGAGTAAATGGACTCTATTTCCATTAGCTTTGCATTTTTGTCTTTGACTTCAACGCTGGTCTCCTCAGTAGTGTGGTATTTTCTGAATTCATCAAGCAGTTTGGACAATGGCTTACCTTCCTTTGACTCTATGTCCGCCATAATAAAGCTGGTTATGACGCCGGAATCGGCCCTGTAATTATCCCGATAGTAATAATGAGCAGAATGCTCGCATGCGAAAATCGCCTTTGTTTTTCTCATCGTTTCCTTGATGAAGGAGTGCCCGACCCTTTCAATTACTGGAATGCCGCCAAATTCTTTAATTGTATCAGGAACAATATGGCTGCATACCAAATTGTAGATTATCTTTTGCTTTCTGTTTTTTGATAAAATATTTTTAATTATTAAAGCTGAAATCAAGGAGCTGTTTATTACATTGCCATTTTCATCAATAAAAAAAATCCTGTCTGCATCGCCGTCAAAAGCCATTCCAAAGTCGCAATTCTTATTTTTCACAACCTTTTGCAACTCGACAAGATTTTCTGATTTTGAAGGGTCGGCAGGGTGGTTTGGGAAGCTGCCGTCCAATTTGAAATAAAGAGACACAATTTTTATCGGGAGATTTTTAAAAACTAAAGGAATTATTTTTCCCGCCATCCCGTTGCCTGCGTCAACTGCAATTTTCAGTTTTTTTAATTTTTTA
>JAGVXS010000060.1 GCA_018303685.1 Candidatus Woesearchaeota archaeon | reverse complement strand
TGTAAAGCTGTCTGCAAAAAGATGCAGCATGAATCCCGATGTAATAAAAAGATATGTTTTTTTCCAGTCGTACCTGAAAAAAGGCACAGCCAATCCCGGTATTATCAGCCCCATTACAGGCGAGTGGTACAGCTGCGTTACAAAGGCAAGCTTGTCGCTCACATGGAAAAATGCGCCAAAAAGATGCACCTTTACGGCAAAATCAGGCAGCAGCGAGCCAAAAACTACAAGCCCCTTCTTCCTTATGCTGAATATTTCTGCGAATATAAGCCCTATAAGTATGTGGGAAATCCAGTCAGGCATTTTCAACCAGCCTCCAGCCTTTAAATTTCCACTCCCTGAAGAATATGAGCAGGAACAGGATAAATGCAAAAAATGAAAGGAAATATTTTGCGTAATTGTAGGAAAAATTATGCACCTCAATTGCCTCGGCTGTCCCGTCAGAATTCAGCCTTGCCCATACATAAACCTGCCCGAATTTTGGCTTTTCCAGATTTGCGTGGTAAACCTTCAACGGCCTTTGGTTGACTCTCATGTAAAAGCTGCTGCCTGAAACATTTATCACGGGTCCTGCAAACTTCGAGTATTTGCCCTCGTATTTTTCAGAATTGCCAAGAAAAGCGTCAATGCTCGGGTCGTAATGCTCCCTGCTGAGGTAAAAGTCTATTGACAAAATGATGAATAAGGCAACCAAAGCTGTATAGGCAATAAACCCAACTAATTTCTTTGCCATTTTGTTGTATGTAAAAATGCTCCTGCCGAGATTTGAACTCGGGTCACTGCCTCGAGAGGGCAGTATGATTGTTTGTCCAACGTGGGGGCTCAAAGAGCCTCCGAATTTTGGTCAAGCTTTTGGCTTGCCCAAAAGGTTACCGGACTACACTACAGGAGCAATATAAGATAGAATTTTGATGGATTTTTAAAAGTTGAGGTTTTGGCTATCTGGAACTGTCAGACTGCCTTTCTATCTCAAGCTTCTTGGCAATCGCGTTTGAGGCGCTGCTGAGCCTGTAGGCATTTACTATCTCGTCTGCAAGGCTGTTGACAATTGACTTCTTGGTGTTGAAAGTCTTGTGGTATGCTCCTTGCGCCATGTACCTCAATGCCAAGTCCACCCTTCTTTGGGGCGAGCATTCAACTGCCTTTGGATACCTTGCGCCGCCGTATTCTATAGTGACAATTTCCTCCCTTTGGGCTGCATTCTCAAGAGCCTTGACAAAAACCTTGATTGGGTTTTCCTTTGTCGTCTTTTCAATGAGCTTGAAAGCGTCTTCAACAATAGTGTAGGCTGTCTGCGCCTTGCCTGTCATGTGGTAGCTTGTCTTGAAGTGCTTCTTGCTCTTGTGCCCGGGCACCATAAGCTTGTTTATGAGCCTCTCGACTATGAATGTCCTGCTCTTGTGGAATTTGCTGCCTGCGTACCTTGCGCCTGTCTTCGGCACAATCTTGGGCTGCAGTGTTATGAATGGCTGCAATCCACTGTCTTCCACCCTGATGCCTTCCATGCTCCACCTGTTGAAAGCTTTTATTTCCGTCATTTTGTTTTTTATTTGTTAATTATTTTATAATATTATTTTTATTTCCTTGCCTTTTCTATCCTGCCCTTCAATAAGGCATCCAGGCTTTGGTCGTTGACTTTTATGACCTGCCATCTGACTCCCGGGATGTCGCCCTTTGACTTGCCCATTGCGCCGCCTATGCATTCTATTATTACCTCATCGTGCTCGTCAATCATTTTTGATGCCCCGTCTCTTGGGCAGAAAGCTGTGACCTGCCTTCCGTTTTTTATAAGCTGGACCCGAACGCATTTTCTCATGCCGGAATTCGGCTGCTTTGCCTCAAGCTGCACTTTTTCAAGCACAATGCCCTTTGCCTGGGAAGCCCCCTCTAATGGATCTGAGCGCTCTTTAAGCCTCAACACCCTCCTGACGTAAGGCTTGTAGTGCCATCTTCCTTTGCTTCTCCTTTCCCTGAGCCTTTTGCCTGCGTTTAATCCCCGTGCCTTGTTTCCCATAAGCGTGATAACCCTTGGATACTAAGCAAATTTAAAAAATTTGCGAGGTGCTCGGAAATCTATGATTTCCGACATGTTCCAGTGGGATGTTCACTTCGTGAAATCCCACGATATCAAAACAATTTTGATTTTTTATTCAGTAATTTTATTTGATTTTTAAAGGTTGCGAAAATTGCCGAGACTTTGTCTCGGACAACCCGAGAATCTTTGATTCTCGACGTCTTCGATTTTCGGACCTCCCAAAAATCCAAAGGATTTTTGATATGTCGGAAATCGCAAAGGCGCACACTTTGACACTTCAGTTCAAAGCAAGCCAGCGATTTCCGAGCATGCTCAAAAACACGCTACGTACTTTAGTGCGTAGTGTTTTTGACAGGTTTGGATTAGACTACTTTTATTTCCCTGACGTTAAAATACCGCTTTACAATATCGCTCAAATGGATTATGTTCTGCCTTTCCCTTCCGATAAGCATGGCTTTTGAGCTTGTATCCTTTCCGTGTATTGTCACGATTCCATCGTCATGAGTTATGTCTGCAACACCTGCAGGGTAAGCCATGTTTTTCACGAACTGGAGCAGATTGCTGCTGAATTCCACAAGCTTTACCTTTTTCTTGAGCTTGCTCTCGACCATTTTTATATTTGCGCCGTTTTTGCCTATGGCCTTTCCCATTTCATTTTCCTCTATGATAAAAATCACCTTTTCGTTGACAATGCAGTCCTTGACCTTTGCGCCCGTAACAGACTCAAAAAGCGCCATCAGGCTCATGGACTCAGAATCATACTTTATCCTGCTCACTTGCTTGCACCTTTTTAAGCAAAGCCAAGACCGATATGGAGAAAGGCTTCCTGCAAATCACGCTTAACTCGTCATTAGGGTAATCAAGCTTGTGAAACTCGGCGCCGCTAAGCGACGCATAATGGCTTATCTCCTTTTCCAGCCTTGGAGGGCAGTTTGAGCTAACCAGCACCTTCTGCACCCTTTTCAGCCTTATGTTTTTTACAGCCCTTTCGGTGCCTATGACCACATTGCCTGACTTGATCATCTTCTTGATTTCCGCTGCCGTTATTTTCGCCATTTTAGCTTTTTTACACTGTTTCTATTACCCTGCTTACATTGATAAAGCCGTTTTCCGACTTTGAGACGTCAATGCCATCCTCACCATAGTCAAATTGTATGATTTTTTTTGAAGCGTCCCTTACTGTGTTGTCGTATTCAACCTTCAGGTCCTGCATTGCATTGGCAAGCCTCCTGTAAAGGTAGCCGCTTTTTGGCGTCCTTAGCGCAGTGTCCATCAGCGAGTCCCTGCCCGTCATCGAGCCGAAGAAGAACTCTGCAGGCGTTAATCCATTCTTGAACCCGTTTGTGATAAAGCCGCGCGCCTCAGGACTCAAGTCAGCCTTCCTGAAATGGGACAATGTCCTCCGCTCAAATCCCTTTTCTATCCTTTTGCCCCTCATTGCCTGCTGCCCCACGCAGGCTGCCATCTGGGCTAAGTTGAGCAAATTTCCCCTTGCCCCGGATTCAGCCATGACCATTGTATGCGTTCTTTTGTCGGCATAGTTTGCAACTACCTTTCCTGTCTCGTTCCTTGCCTTGTTCAGGACTTCCAGAATCCTCAGCTCGAGCGTTTCCTGGAGAGTCTTTCCAGGGAATGCCTCAAGGCTGCCTTCCCTGAACTGTGCAATCAGCTTGTCAACATTATTCTTCGCATTGTCAAGGTCTTCCTTTATCTTGAGCCTTGCCTGCTCAGGCAGGTCAGTGTCCGACAATGCAGAAGTAAATCCTGCCCTGAACAGGTATTCTATTCCAAGCCTGAAAATCTTGCCGAGCATGTCAATGCTGTGGTCTTTTCCGTATTTCTGGTGGATGTTCCTCAGCATCAGGCCTGATTCCTCTCCAAGCGAGTTCCTGTCCATAACTCCCGAGACCAGCCTGCCGTTTTCTATGACAACATGGGTTTCCTTGTCGCACCTGTCCTTGCTCCTGTCGCACAATCTTGAGTGCCCGCTGTAGTTGAAGTCGTCAGGCAGCAGCATGCTGAAAATCTCCTTTCCTGTTACGACAGACTTTCTAGGCAGGCCGGAGAAATCCGTAATCCCGACTGCTGACAGAAGGTCAATAGCATCTTCCCTTTTTATTGAATTGTCCTTTGTCAAAGAATAATTTCCTGATATTGCATCCTGGGTGCAGCCGATTATGCTCAGCCCGTACCTCAATGAAATAAGCTGGGTTTGCACTTCCATCAAAATTTCAGATTCCGCCCTTGCTTCCTCTGTCTGGGGGATATGAAGATTCATTTCATCGCCGTCAAAATCAGCGTTGTAAGGCGTGCATACAGCAGGGTTCAGCCTTAATGTCTTGCCAGGAAGCACTTTCACGCGATGGCACATCATGCTCATCCTGTGCAGCGAAGGCTGCCTGTTGAACACAGCCACGTCGCCGTCCATCAAATGTCTCTCGACAATATAGCCCGGCTGGAGCTCCTCAAGCGAAGCCTCTTTTGTCTCTTCTGTGATTTTCTTTTTCTTCCCGTCAGGCCTTATGATATAGTTCGCTCCGGGATATTTTTCAGGCCCGTTCTCGACGAATTTTTTTAGGTATTGGATGTTCCATTCGTTTACCCTCTCAGGTACTGTAAGCTTGTTGGCAATGGCAAATGGCACGCCAACCTCGAAAAGCTCGAGCATAGGGTCCGGGCTTATGACGGTTCTTGCGGAAAAGTTGGTTCTTTTGCCTGCCAGATTGTGCCTTATCCTGCCTTCCTTGCTTTTTATCCTCTCTGTCAGCGTCTTCAATGGCTGCCCGCTCCTGTGCCTTGCAGGAGGCAGCTGCGCAATGTTGTTGTCAAAGAATGTTGTAACGTGATACTGCAGCAGGTCCCACAAGTCCTCGACTATTATTTCAGGCGCGCCTGCATTTATGTTCTCGAAAAGCCTTTGGTTTATCCTTACAATGTCGCCCATCTTGTGCGTCAGGTCGTCCTCGCTTCTCTCGCCGCTTTCAAGTGTTATGCTCGGCCTCATGGTTACAGGCGGTATCGGGAGGATTGTGAGAACCATCCATTCAGGCCTCACATGCGGAACCTTCAGGCCGAATATCTCGCAGTCAGCGTCAGGAATTTTCTCAAGCCTTGCCCTTATCTCTATGGGGCTCAGCCTTTTTTCATCCTCGAGGAATGTCGTGGGCTTTTCCATGCTTATCTTTTTCTGCTTTGCCTTGCAGTTGGGGCACTTGCTCACTGTCTTCAGCCCGGCAATCACTTCCTTGACTTTCTGCCTCCTTTCCTCAACCCCACTCTCCTTTTCCACAGTGTCGAGAAGTTCCTTTATTTTCGGTAGCTTGTTGTCGGGAATAAGGATTCTGCCGCACTCCCTGCACGTGCACTTAACCAGTGTAAGTATAATGTTTACAAACTTCACATGGATTATCGGCCTTGCAAGCTCTATGTACCCAAAATGCCCTATGCATTCTTTCAGCTTGGAGCCGCATGTCTTGCACCTCAATCCCGGGTCTATTACCCCAAGCCTTATGTCCATCAGGCCGCCGTCGACAGGATAGCCCTCTTTGTCGTAAAGCTCTGGAGTGACTATCTTTGCAGACGCCATCTTCCTGATCATCTTTGGGCTTAGCACGGAAAAGGCAATGCTTCTGACTTGCTTGTAGACATACTGCTCTTCCTCGATTCTTTCGGTTTTGCCTTCCTTGCCCTCGATAGCCTGCTTTACGTCCTCAAGCTCCTGTTTTTGCTCTTCTTTTTCTTCCGCCATTTTATTTTTTGAATATTTTTATAGAGAACTTTGACAAAATTGATATATTTCAAAATTCTCTATAGTGATTTCCATTTTTTATTTTTCCTTCTCTTTAGCCGGCTTGACTGTCAGGCTTGGCAGTCCCGTGCCTATAGGCACAGGCTGGTTTACCATAACGTTTTCGACAACAGAGTTGAGGTTGTCAACTTCGCCGACAAGAGCGGCATTTATGATGTGTTTTATAGGTGTTTCAAAAGAAGCCCTTGCAAGCACGCTTGACTTCTCGCTTACAACCCCATACCTTGTTATGCCCTTCAAAGTGCCGCTCACGCACATTGTGTCTGCAACAAGCATTATGTGCCTTACGTCAACATTCAGGCCCTGGCTTTCTATAACCTTGAATATCTCGTTGATGATGGCCTGCCTTGCAGCCTCTATGCCGAGCACCTGCTCGATTTCAAATATGTTGTTTGTGGTCGTCCTGTAAGCGTCAACCTCTTCCAGCTGCAGGACATCTGCAAGGTTGGAGCCCGCTGTTATTATTATGAATTCATCCTCCCTCTTTACCGGAAGGACCTGCGAAACCCCCTTTATGCCCTTTATAGTCACCGCTTTTATCTTTTCTTTGGTTTTGTAAGCATCGTTGAAGGTGTCTTCCTTGCTCCTTGCCTTGAGCGTCAATGACTCCTTGTTGTCCTTTATGTTGTGCCCCTTAATCTGCTTTGAAATCGCATCAATAACCTTGCCGTTCGTCAGCTCCAGTGCCTTCATCTTCTCCCTGTCAAGCTTTACGTCTATTGTGAAGTCAGCTATGTTTATTGTGAACTCCGTTGCAATGTCCCTGAGCTTCGTCTCCTTTATCTGCAGGGCAAGGTTTTTCAAATCATTTATGTTCTTTCCGCTTGCATAGGGCTTTTTTAAGTATATCTCCATCATTGGGTTATCAAGCTCTTTCCTTCCGTCGAGAATCTCTATTATCCTTGGCAGCCCGAGAGTGACGTTCATCTCTGCGACTCCTGCAAAGTGGAACGTGTTTAAGGTCATCTGCGTGCCCGGCTCTCCGATTGACTCAGCTGCAATCAGTCCAACAGCTTCGCCGGGAGTCACTCTTGCATTTTTGTATTCCAGGTGCACGGCCTCCATGATTTTTTTCAGCTTCGTGTCGCTTATGCCTTTCGGTATATTGTTCCTTATTCCCTCGATTATTTTCGGGGGAAGCATGTCCTCGTACTCTGAAATTATGTCTGCCATTTTTGTTGAAGTTAATACTTGCTCTCAAGCTGCAGTTTTGGGTATATTCCCAATGACTTGAATTCGTCAAGCATGAGCTTGAACGCATAGCTTATCTCTATGTCGTGGATTTCAACATTCTCGCCGCATACAGGGCAGTAGCTTTTGTTCCTGTAGTTGTCTTTTATCGCTATTACGCCGCAGCTCTCGCATACAGGAACAACAGTCCTGTCGCTGTCGAACCTTTCCTTGAGCAGCAATGATGCGCCATGCGCAACAAATGTGTCCTTCTCCATCTCGCCAAGCCTCAAGCCGCCTTCCTTGGCCCTTCCTTCCGTAGGCTGCCTTGTCAAAAGCTGTATCGGGCCTCTGGCTCTTGAATGGATTTTGTTTGCCACCATGTGCTTCAGTTTCAGGTAGTACATATTGCCTACGAATATCTTTGCGCGGTATTGCTCGCCTGTCTGCCCGTTGTACATTGTCTCGGCCCCGCTTTCCCTGAAGCCCAGCGAAAGCAGCTCCTTCCTGAGCCTTTCTTCGGGCTCGGCGTCGAAAGTCGTCCCGTTGATATAGCGCCCTGCAAGCGCGCCCACTTTTCCCGCTATCATCTCAATCAAGTGCGCTATGGTCATTCTTGACGGGATTCCATGCGGCGAGAATATCAAGTCAGGAATGATTCCCGATGCAGAGAAAGGCATGTCGCTTTGCGGCACAATCAGCCCAACAACGCCCTTTTGCCCGTGCCTGCTGGTGAACTTGTCGCCCAGCTCAGGCAGCCTTTCGTCCCTCATCCTTACTTGGATCAGCTTGTTGCCCTCCTCGTTTTCCGTCAGCAATATGAAGTCAACTATTCCTTCCTCTCCGTGCTTTAAGTTCACGGAACTTTCCCTTCTTGTGCTTGCCGCAAGGCTGTACTCCTCCATGGAGCTCAAAAACCTTGGCGGAGATGTTTTTCCTATTACAACATCGCCTTCCCTTACCTTTGCCTCGGGATAGATTATGCCGTCGTCTTCCAAAAACCTGTAGTCCTTTTCAGTCTTGTAGCCCTTGACATCCTTGTCCGGAATGCAAATTTCATCAATCAAGCCGCCGGCGTACCTGAGCTCCTCTGCAACTGCAGGCCTGAAATATGTAGACCTTCCCAAGCCCCTTTCGATTGAGCCCCTGTTAAGGATGATTGCATCCTCCATGTTGTAGCCTTTGTAGCTCATTATCGCGACAACTATGTTCTGCCCAGCAGGGTGCTTGCCGTAGTCAGAAATCTCGTGCATGATTGTGTTCACTACAGGAAGCTGGGGGTACTGGATCAAGTTCACGTCCATGTCCATCCTGACTGCAAAATTCGAGGCGTAAAATCCAAGGGCCTGCTTCTGGTTTTTCGAGCCTGCGTTAAGCCTTGTCGACTGGTTGAAGTTGCCGTAAGGCACAAGCGAGGTGCAATAGCCAAGCATAGCCAGCGGAGTTATCTCAAGGTGCGTGTGCTCCGGCGTCAGGTCGCTCTCGAAGAATGCGACAACTGCATTTTCCTCCTCGGCAGCATCAAGGTACTCTATTATGCCCTGCTTTGCAAGGTCCGACCACGAAATCTCATTTTTTTCAAGCTGCTTAAGGTGCCTTTCAGTCAGCAGGGGAACCCCGTCCTTTACCACTATAAGCGGCCTTCTGGCCCTGCCCTTTGAGCTCTCAATCTGGATTTCATTTGCCCTCTCGTTGTAGAAAACATTTAAGTTTTCAGTTATGGCTCCCTTCCTCCTCTCCTCCCGCATCTTCTGGACAAATTCTATAGGATTTTCCACGCTGCCCAAAAATTTGCTGTTGAGGTAAACTTCTGCCATTTTGTTTTTAATGCGCTGTTTTTTGTTTATTATTTATTGCAACCTTTATTTTATGACTTTCAAGCCCATCGCCTTCAGTGACTTTATAATTTCGTCTTCGTTTGACTCGCCTGATATAGTGCAAAGCAATGCAAGGTTCTTCCTCAGCCCGATATTCGTGCCTTCGGGAGTTTCTATCGGGCACAGCCTTCCAAGATGCGTCGGGTGAAGCTCCCTTGCCTCGAAATTTTCCTGCGAGGCGCTCAGCGGGCTGACAACCCTCTGCAAGTGCGACAATGTCTCCAGGTAATTCAGGCGCTGGATTCGCTGGCTTATGCCCTTCCTGCCGCCAACCCAGACTCCCGTTGCCATTGACGAATAAATTCTTTGGGTAAGCAGCTTGTCCCTTATGATGTTCTTTATCGAAGGGAACTTGCCCCTCTTGACAATCCTCTGGAAATTGTACAGCAGGTCGCCGATGAGGACTTTCAGGTTGAGCCTCAGCAGGTCTGCAAGCAGGTCGCCGCTCATCTTGAGCCTCTTGTTCATGTAGTGGTCCTTGTCGTCCACGTCAAGCTCGTTGTTGGAGACAAGAATGTATTTTTTCAGCATCTTGCACAGGTTGTACGCCTTGAAGATCCTGTCTTCCTTCCTGATTCCGAGATGGGGCAAAAGGTACTTGTCGAGAATTTCCTGCATCCTCTCGATCCTCACCTCTTTTGACTGGGTTATACCTATCTTCTTTGCAATGTAATCCAGCGCTTCCTCCTCATTCTTTATTGCGACAAACTCAAGAAGGTTGATTATTATCTCATCAAATTGCCTCTCGCTTGAGATAAACTTTGTTATTTCCTCGTCCTTAAGCAGGCCAAGCGCCTTTATAACGACGATTATTGGTATTCTTTTTACCCTTGTGAAAGTAAGGTAGAACAAGCCGTCTTTCATCTTCTCCATTGTATGCGGAATCTTGAACGAGCCGTATTCCGAGAATAATTTGCCCACGGTCTCGCTTGGGCCGGTGGCGTCTTTTTCAACAAGGAACCTGTTGGAGGCTAGGTCCTCGATTGTTATAAGGACTTTCTCTGTCCCGTTGATTATAAAATAGCCTCCGGGCTCGTCAAAGTCCTCTCCCTTTGCTATGAGCTCCTCTTTGCTCAGCTTGTGCAGGTGGCACCACTTGCTCTTGAGCATTATCGGCAGGTTGCCTATCTGGGTGTCAAGGCTTTCCCTCTGCACGCCGTTGATGTGCTCGCTGACCGTTATCCAGCACGGCGCCGAGTATGTTATTTTCCTCAGCCTTGCCTCCATCGGGTAAATGTTCCTTACAGAGCCGTCCGCCTCTATCATCTTGGGCTTTTCAACCCAGATTTTGTCAAGCCTTATCTTGAACTCGTCAATATTGTGGGGAATTATTGTTGGTGTTATCTCCCTGTTTTCCTCTATGATGTTCAGAAGCTCCCTGTCTATGAAATTGTTGAATGATTCTATGTCTGAGTCTACAAAGCTCTGCTCCTCAAAGTATTTCTTGATCAGGGTTTTTCCGTACTTATACATCCGACACCGCCCTGTAAAATGCCGATTCGCCGGCTGTCTCGCTTTTCCTCATGATTTTTATTATGTCGCCGATTTTCACGTCCATGTCCTTGATGGATGCGTCTGTCTTCAGTATTTTCGGCAGCTCCTTAGAAGTTACGTGATACTTTTCCAATAGCTGTGCTTTTTCCCTTTCACCAAGCTTTATGTGTTTTGGAGTTAGTATGTGCTTATCAACCTTGAATTTTTGCTTCTTCATCTTTTGCTTTGTCACTGCTCCAGTTCAAACGATGCTGATTATTGGCAACCTTTATTTTATAGTGGGCCGGACGAGATTCGGACTCGCGACCACCTGATTAAAAGTTTCACCCCGACCTATGGATTTTTCCGACAGGTGCTCTATTGCCCATTTTGGCAATTCCAGGCTGAGCTACCGGCCCATGAGTGTAAAAGCGCCCTGGTCGGGAATTCCATAACCCTTACCATCGTTCCGTGGGATTGAGCAATGCGAAATCCCACATTGCATGCTTTTCCACAGGCTTTTGGCAAAAGGTTGTTTTGAACCCGAATCGAAGCCGCGACAGGGCTTCATGCTGAGCCGGATTACACCACCAGGGCATGTAACGGCTGAATAAAGGCATAGGAATCCCCCTTTAGATTAAATAACCATGTAATCATAGTCTTTTGTCTAAAGAAGGATTAATTATCATCGCAACTGGGATAATGAAGTTATTTATAAAGCTTTTGGAATTTTATATGTAAATAAAGGAAACAATGGTTTAATAAAAAATCAAAAACGGGAGACCCATGTGCTCTCTCGGCTAAAATGGGTGCCCCTCAACTCTCGTTTTTGTTTTTAATTTTCGTTTTTGTTGTTTTTAATACAATTAATTTACTTCAATTTTTCCCACAATATTTAAATACCAAAATCAAATCCATAAAGCCATGAAAAGAAGCTCTCGTCGATGGAAGAAAAAGCAGCAAATGCGCTGGAAATGGCAGCGCAAGCGCATGAAGAAAGAGAGAAGGCTGAGAAAGCAGCACAGGGCGACTTAAATCCTGATTATTTTTTGGGCGGTGGTGAATATTTCAATGATGGAAGACATTTCTAAAACAGACCCTGAAATCTATGGGATTATAAAAAAAGAAAGGAATAGGTTGAGCAATGGCATCGAGCTTATTCCCAGGCATTGGGCTCTGTTTTTACAAATAAGTATTCTGAAGGTTATCCGCATAAAAGATATTATGGCGGCAATGAATTTGTTGATATGGCTGAGGATTTGGCTATTGAAAGGGCAAAAAAATTATTTGGGGCAGAGCACGTTAATGTGCAGCCTTACTCCGGAAGCCCTGCAAATCAGGCTGTATTTTTCGCTTTGCTAAACTTAGGCGACACTTTTATGGGCTTTGACTTGAGTGCAGGAGGACATTTAACCCATGGAAGCCCTGTCAATTTTTCTGGCAAACAATATAATTGTGTTGCTTACAACGTGGAGAAAGGAAGTGAGCTTCTTGACTATGATAAAATAAAAAAGCAGGCTATGACGGTAAAACCCAAACTCATTTTGTCCGGATTGACTGCTTATCCAAGAAAATTAGATTTTAAGGCGTTTCAGGAAATTTGTGATGAAGCAGGAGCTTATCACATGTCGGATATTGCCCACATAGCTGGGTTGTGCGCCACAGGAGTCCATGAAAGCCCTGTTCCCCTTGCTGATGTTGTTACAACAACAACCCATAAAACATTAAGGGGGCCGAGGGGCGGTATGATTATGTGCAAGATAGAAGATAAATTTGACAGGAATGGCAAAAAAAATTTAGCGCAAAAAATAGACTCTGCAGTTTTTCCTGGGCTGCAGGGCGGTCCGCATGACCATGTCAATGCAGCAAAAGCTGTTGCTTTTGGAGAAGCCCTAAAGCCTGGCTACAGGGATTATTGCAAGCAAATTGTAAAGAATGCAAAAGCTCTTGCTGAAACACTAATGGATAAGGGTCTTGAGCTTGTTACAGGCGGCACAGATAATCATTTAATGGTTATTAAGCTAGTCAATAAGGGGCTGACAGGAAAAGGCAAAGAAGTGCAGAATGCATTGGATGGGGCAGGAATAACAGTAAATAAGAATACTATACCTTATGAGCCTGCAACACCGTTTAACCCTTCTGGAATTAGGCTGGGCACTCCTGCAATAACCACAAGAGGAATGAAGGAAAGTGAAATGAAAGTGATTGGGGAGTGCATTGCAAAGGTTATTGATAATTATACTGACAAAAGAGTGATTGAAAGAGTAAAAAGTGATATTTTAGAGCTTTGCAAAGATTTTCAATTGTATCCCGGAATGGAAGTTTTGAGATAAATAATGGTGAACCAAGTGCAGTTAAGCCGTTTAAGGAGTGATATGGGAACCAAATCAGTTGATGCTATAATAATTGGAGGCGGTTTTTTATTGGGTATATGGGATAGTTTATTAAGACAGAATAATCTTACATACCCTGAGTATTTTCTGAATGGGGCACCACTAGCACTACCTGCATCTATGGTTAGCTATGGTGTATATTTAAATATGTCAGAATCAATTGGCAGGGTAGCTGCTCCAATTTACGTATCTCATTTGGGAGGCCAGACAGTAGGAGAACTCATCAAAACCTTTTACTAATTTAATAAAAATGACAGCCAAAATCATAGACGGAAAGAAGATTGCAGACAGGATTCTCAATGATATAAAGGGCAAAATAAAAAACATGAAAGAGAAGCCCGGGCTGGCTATTGTTTTGGTAGGCAATAATCCCGCATCCGAGATTTATGTAAGCTCAAAGGAGAAGGCTTTCAAAGAAGTTGAGGGCTATTGCGAGAGGCACAATCTAAGCAAAGACATAAATGAGATGGAATTGCTGAATCTTTTAAACCGGCTGAACAGCAATCCAAAAGTGCACGGCATTCTGGTGCAGCTGCCATTGCCGGAGCAGATTGACGAGAATCTGATTACAAATTCCATAGTTCCCCACAAGGATGTTGACGGGTTTACATCTTTGAGCCTGGGGCGCCTTTTTTCAGGGCATGAAATAATCGCGCCTGCAACCGCAAGGGCTGTAATTCATCTGATTGAGTCAACAGGAATAAAGATTGAGGGAAAAAATGCGGTTGTCGTCGGCAGGAGCAATATTGTAGGCAAGCCTGTTGCAATGATGCTTCTTGAAAAGAATGCGACTGTTACAGTATGCCATTCAAAAACAAAAAATATTTCAGAGCACACAAAAAAGGCTGACATTCTTGTTGCTGGTCAAGGAAGGCGCTGTCGTGATTGACGTCGGCATCAACAGGGTCAACGGAAAGATTACAGGAGATGTTGATTTTGAGAATGTGAAAGAAGTTGCCGGATTTATAACGCCTGTGCCTGGCGGCGTAGGGCCTATGACAATTGCCATGCTGATGGACAACACTTTGAAGGCTATGGAACTGGCTGAAAAGGTTAGACACTGATTCTAAAGCGAAAGGTTTTTTATATGATTTAGTTTTTAATCCGTATATGGCTAAAAATAAGAAAAAAACTTCAATATTGGACCTTTTTGGAGCACTAAAGGATGATAAAGACCCAATATCGGCATTTGAAAAATCTTTTAAATACAGAAAAAATCTCAAATTAAAAAATGTCAAATTTGATTAAATGAAAAAATGGTAGCAACATTCGAGCTTGAAGTCACAAAAGTAAAATATGAAACCCATGATGTTTTCAGCACTTATCTTTCAAGGGATAATTTTGACTACAAGCCCGGGCAGTACGTGATTCTTGAGATTGATGTTGAGGATTTGGAAGGCAATACGCGCCCATTGTCAATTGCTTCATCGCCGACAGAGGGATTCATTCTTCTTTCCACCAAGATAAGGGACACGCCTTTCAAGCAGAAACTGATTGCTCTGAAGCCCGGCGACAAGGTAAAGGTTAAGGGCCCTATGGGGATGTTTACCCTGAAAGAGGACGCAAAAGAGATTGTTTTTTTGGGTGGCGGGATTGGGATAACTCCATTTCGGGATATGATAAAATATGCAGCTGACAGGAAATTGGCGATAAAACTGACATTGCTTTACTCAAACAAAACAGCTGCTGACATTGTCTATAAAGATGAATGGGAAGCTTTTCAGAAGCAGAATCCAAACTTGAAAGTTGTGCATACAATAACTGATGATGCCTCATGGCATGGCAGGAAAGGCAGGATAAACGAGGCAATGATCAAGGAGTTTTGCAGCGATGTTAATACCGCAATTTTTTACATCTGCGGGCCGCCAGGAATGGTTACAGGGCTTTATGAATTATTGAAAACAATGAATAAATGTTTGCCTAACGTACAATTTTAAGTGAGGTTTTTCTCCTCGAAAATTTTGTTGAGGAAAATGAGGCATCCCACATTTTCACTCGTAACAAAATTTTCAGAGCTGATAAAAACTTAGGTTGAGTGAAGCGAAGCTACGAAGTGGCAAGCGGAACGAAATCGTTTAATGTGTGTTATACGAGTGAGCCTACGAAGTGGGCGAACCGAGCGAACGAAGTGAGCGAAGAGTTTTTGAGCTGCCGAAAGTCCGTTGGTGGCGTAATTTTTAGTTAGTTTAAGCATAATAGATTACTGCGAAGCAGAGTAGAAGTTCGTTATGGGTGGGGCGTTTCGTTAAAAATATTTAAATAGTCTTTAATATCATAGAGTCTTATGTTAGAGAAAAATAAGATTTATTGTATGGATTGTTTAG
>JAGVXS010000059.1 GCA_018303685.1 Candidatus Woesearchaeota archaeon | reverse complement strand
GCATAACCTTTCTGATTTAATTAAATATCTTTATTCAAAAATCACTTTAAAGTATGTTTCAACAATCAAATTATAATTTTTGTTTTCTATATTGAAAATAAGCACTGGACATGCTCACGTATAATATTTAAACCAAAAATCATTTACATAGTTTCAACTGATAAAAAGATGGTGATTTTTGTGAATTTCGATATTAATAAATTAAAGAAATCAGAGGATTTAGCTTTATTACTTGGTATGTTTGTTGGGGATGGTTGTATGTCAATCGGACATAATGGATATGGCTACAGAACCTACCCTATAGCTTTTGTAAATACCAATAAAGAATATGTCGAGTTATTTAAAGGGCTTTTTTACAAAATATTTCAGGTTAAGGGTAGTTTTTTCTTGAATAGGCGAAAAAATAAAAAGGATTTATGGCACTTTCAAAAATGTTCCCTAGGAATATATGATTTATTTAATAAAGAGTTCGAAATGCCAATGGGCAAAAAGGCATCAGTCGTACGTATCCCATCTTTTATATTAAATGCCGATATTATCATTAAAAAATATTTCTTTTTAGGCTATTTAATAACTGATGGCTGTATCAAAAAAGATGGAAGTTTAATGTTTCATTGCTCAAGCAAAAATCTTCTTGAAGACTTAAAACAACTTACCAAATCAGTTTGGGGATTTGAAAGAAATATCAGAAAATTTATCCAAAGAGGTAAATACATTTCTTATCAGTTAACTTTAAATAAAACTCAGGGATTCGTAATACTATCAGACTTGCCGACGTGGCACAACCTGGCACTGCGCGGGCCTTGAGCATCTCAGAATAAAGTCAGCCCGTTCCCGAAAGGGTATCTCGGTTCAAATCCGGGCGTCGGCGTTTTTAATTTTTTGTAACGCATCATTTTATCCTTGATGTATTGGTAAAGTACCTAGTTGATATTATAAAAATAGCTATAGCTGAAAGTCCAAATATAAATATATTAGACCAAAAATGATTAAATCCAAACAAGATTCCTAGAATATCGCCTGCAGTCAAAACCATAATAGTTAAGAAGCTTGCCATAACAGCTAACCAAAAGTTTCTCTTTTCAGAAAGACTCGCCTGTTTATTTGTCATCTTATTTCCTATGAGCTTGTTATATCTATCATCAACTTTTTTAAATTGACTGCGAACATTAAAGGACTGCATAATCATCGCAATTGTCATTGCTGCCATAAATACACCCAGAACTACCATAGCAATTGTATTTTTTTGGTTTACAGCAGCATAATATCCTAGAATTGAACTTAATAATAGTGTTCCAATAAATTTAACCATCCCAAATTGATTTAATCTTTAGAACTATATAAAAATTTTTCTTTTATATTTAGCTTATCATAAAAACCCTAGCACTTTTCGCCACATCCTTTGCATACCCAAACTCGTGCCTGCTCTCTGCATAGATTGTAAACAATTTCTCTCCTCTTTTCACTTTGTCGCTGACGTGCTTGTAAAGGTAAATCCCGGCTCCCTTGTCATCTGGAGCGCCTGCAATCCTCGCAATCCTTGAAACAGATAAATTGTCTATGCCTGCAACCCTTCCTGACCTTGCTGACAAAACGTCAAAATGAAATTTCCCTATTTTTATGTCCTCTGCCGCAATCTCTTTCCCGTTCTGGGCTTTGATAATCTCAACCATCTTGGAGTAAGCCCTGCCGGAATCCAGAATTTCCAATGCCCTTTTGTAGCTGTTTTTTACTCCGACCATATTAAAAATCTCAGCGCACATCTTCAGGCATTTTCTCTCCAAGTCCAAAGGCCTTCTCGGGTCCCTTTTAAGCAGCCACAAGACATCCCTTGCCTCCAAAGCAGGCCCGATGCCGTTGCCGATTGGCTGCGAGCCGTCTGTCAAGAGCACCCTGACGTGCTTCTTCAGCCTTTTCCCTATTTTCTCAAACTCTTTCTTGAGCCTCAAAGCCTCAACTTTATTTTTAACTTTAGAGTCCCTGCCGACAGGCACGTCAATAACAATATGCGTGCTTGACACGGAATGCTTTTTTGCCATGATTGAGGCAAGCAATTGGCTTTCCGCGTCTATCTCCAGAGGCCTCTCGACAGCTATTATTTTGTCGTCTGCAGGAGCAAGGTTCAAAGAGCCCCCCCAGACTATGCAGCCCCTTGTCTTAAGCACTATCTCCCTCATTTTACTTATAGGAAAAGTCACGTCAGCCAGCACTTCCATTGTGTCTGCGGTGCCTGCCGCGCTTGTTATTGAGCGCGAACTTGTCTTTGGAATGAAATAGCCCGCTGCGGCGATTATAGGTACAATAACAAGAGTTGTCCTGTTGCCGGGAATGCCCCCAATTGAGTGCTTGTCAACTATAGGGCGCTTGCCAAGATTCAGCACCTCGCCGTGCTTGACCATTGCTTTTGTCAGCATGATTGTTTCTTCTGTGCTCATGACATTTGTGTAGCACGCCGCGACAAAATATGCCAATTCAACGGCGCTCAGCTTGTTGTGCACTATATCCCAGACAATCTGGTTGATCTCCTTTTGGCTTAACTTCAGCCCGTCAAGCTTTTTCTTGATGTAGTCTATGGACAGCGGCTTGCGCGCTATCCTGATGTCAACCTTGTCGTTGTTTTTAAGCTTTAAAGAATTAATGACTTCCTCAAAAACGCCAAGCCTGCCTTTCGGCACAACCTTGTCGCTTTCGGCAATGTCAACAACAACTGTCTCGATCTTTTTGCCTTTTCCTATCTTTATCCTGTCCATGACATGCAAGTCAAGCATTGCAGCATCTTCATGGTTTACAACTGCAACCAAAGGCCCGCCGCTGGAAATGTCTATGTCTTTGACTTTTAGTTTCATTTTTGTTTCAGTTTGGTTTTTTTATTTATTGTTATTATATATTCTTTTCTATTCTAAAGTGTTGTATTCACCTTTGTATTCTTCTGTTATCAAAACATTTTCATAATTTCTTATGATATCGCTAAATTCCTTTCTTATGGAATTCATAATCTGGTTAAGATGCTTATGATCTTTAACTTCTAACTCGAGTTCAAGTTCCCAAGGACCAAGAGTTTTTATATAATAAAGCACATTGCCTTGTCTTCTGCAATAGTCAATAAAAGCGTTTTCTCTTTGCTTTGTAAGATTTTTTAGATAAAAAATGATTTTGTAATAATCTAATCCTAATCTATCCCTATTAGGAAGTATGGAAAAAGCCCCTATAACCTTTTTATTAATCAACTCTTTTATCCTATAGCTAACAACTCTAGGCGTCGTATTAAGCTTTTTTGCCATTTCTGTTGAAGGCACTCTCGCATTTGTGGTAAGAATTTGAAGCAGTCTGAAGTCTAAATCGTCTATCTCGGCAGTTATTACTGGACCGCCCCACGTGCATTTGACTGTGCCTTCTTTACCAATTAGGTAACCTCTAGAATAAAATGGCACTTCAATCTGGTTCGTTATCCCCTTTTCAAGAATGTATTCATTGAATTTTGTTGAAAAGTCAATGTAGAATGTATAAAATTCGTAAGGTGTAGTTACCCAAACTGCCGTTATAACATCCCATGCGCCTTCACATCTAACGACCCAAAATACCTGCCTATGAGACACTAAATATTGCTTAATACCTTCCCATGTTTCGTCTGTCACATCCTGTAATTTAATATAAAGCTTGTAAATGGATTTTCCAAATTTTATTGGGTTGATTAAAGTGACAAATTTTTGTATTATGCCTTCTTCAATTAATCTGTTGATTCTGTACCATACAGTGTTTTTGTTTAATCTGACTTTTTTGGCGATTTGGCTATCAGATTGTCTGCAATTAATATCAAGCTGATAAAGTATTTCCCTATCCTTTTTGTCCAAATTATGCATATTTTGGATATAATAACAATTAATATATAAATATTATGTTGTTTTACTTTAAAAACTAAAGATATATTTAATATATTGGATTCTACTTCTAACAAAGATTACGATTGTTGGGTGGTTATTGTGGCATATACTGGAAAACAACAACTAGACAGGAAAGCAAATAGGCATATAAACTTAGGAGACTCCACTATTCAGCACATAGATTTAGGTGATTTGCCAAAGGGAGAACAATTATATTTTTCTGATAGTAGTATTATTATGCCCTATACAAAGAGCGATTTATTAAGAATTTTTTATGGAGAAATTTGGCTAAAAAATCTCCAGGAAGCTTTGATAGGGTACTCCCTGCTTGATAAAAGCGGTTCTGTCAAAAAATTATTTGACAGGGCAAACTATTTCGACAAATACTTTAAAACTACAGAATTTAGTGATACTTTAGAAGAATTGTTGAACTTTACTCTCGGTCGCATGGATTCTGATTTTTCAGGATTTATGGAGGCATCTGAAAAGACAAAAGCCGAAGCCCATGAAATGCTTGGGACCATTTATTATTATTTTGTAAAACTAAACACTCCTAAAAAAAAGGAAAAGGCAAAACAATATAGAAATTGGTCACTTGATCATTATAAATCTGCAGTGAGTGAAGGATTAAGAAATCATGGGGTTTATGGCAATATAAGAAGATTAGAAAAGATTGTCACCTAAGATTAGCTTGTTTTAATTTAAAAATACTTCTCCAATTGCGCCTTTTCCTCCTCGTATATGTCAACAAAAGTCATGAGCAGGGCGAGCATGACAGGGCCAAGAAGCAGCCCGATAAACCCAAACAGGCTCAGACCTCCAAGAACTCCGAGAAGCACAAGAATCGGATGCACGCTTGCCTTCATTCCTATTATCTTCGGCTTCAGGAAATTGTCGATGCTGCTTATCACAAGCACCCCATAGACAATCAGGGCAATTCCCCTTATTGTTGAGGAATTGTCGCTCTGCAGGTAGCCTACAAACACAAGGTTCAGTGCGGCAGGCAGCCACACAACGGCAGTGCCTATGTAGGGAATCAGCGCAAACAGCGCCATTACAAACCCCCACAGGATTGGCGAAGGAACGCCCAGCGCAAAAAAGCCTATTCCGCCAACCACACCCTGAATGATGGCTATCAGTATGTTCCCGTAAAACACGCCATAGATTATGCTGTGAAACCTGCCAAGGACATGCTGCTTGTGGGCTTCCTTCAGCGGCAGCAGGTTTTTTACCCTTTGTGATATGGCATCGCTGTCCTTGAGAAGGTAGTAAACAACAAAAATCATGACAAAGAAATTAAGGAGCACTGAGGGTATTGCGGCCAGAAATCTTGAAACATTCTCTATTATAAAAAGCGTTATTTTTTCTATTGTCGCCTGCAGATAATAGTCCAGGTCGCTTTCGGGCAGGAACGATGTAAAGGACTTGAACGCCCTGCACGACGCCCCGCTCTCATCCCTGCAGACTATTCTCAGAAAATTGGAGCCAAGATCCTGCTGGCTCAGTGTAGTGTAGGTTTGGTAAGCCTCCCTGGAAACCATGCCGATAACAACAACAAACGGGATAGTGAAAAGCAGGACGATAAGTATTGCAACGGCAAATGAAGCCACGTTCTTGTTTTTGATGCGCCTCAAAGCCTTTTCGTACAACGGGTTTGCCAAATACGCTATTATCGCTCCTGCAATAAGCGCAGGCAAAAACGGCCTTGTTATGTAAAAGCCAAGCAGCAGAATAGCCAGAAGTATCACGGAAAAGAATATTCTTGAATAAAGTTTTGAACTGGTGACCTTCGCCAATTCAAAACATATGGGATGTTGTGTCGAGGCGACATCATTTGCGGAACTATGCTGCTTAACCGCTAGACTACAGGCCCTTGGGAATGCCTGATTCAACTACGGTATATATATTTTTCTAATGGATTTTACCTGAAAAATGACGCTCCGAAGGGGCTGAAGTAAAACAAGAAAAATGCAGTTGCAAGCCCGAAAACCGCCAGTATGACTTCCTGCACAATCTGGTGAAACCTTGTAAAGTCCCTTGTGGCCTCTATTATGTCTGTTTCAGTTATCAGCCCTGTCAATTTGTCATTTTCAACCACCGGAAACCTCTTGATTTTTTTCTCCCTCAAGTGCTTCATTATATCGGCGAATTTTGCTGATGGCGAGATTATCATAAAATTTTTGCTCATTACGTCCCTTACCTTTGCCTTCCTTGAAAGAACGCCTTTTATGACATCGTTTTCGCTGATTATTGCAATCGGCTTGCTTTTTTCCATGACTACAAGGCTGCTTACGGACTTGGATGCTATCAGCTTTGCAGCCTCCATAATGCTTGAATCCGGCGCTATTGAAACCACGCCACTAGTCATTATGTTTTTTACTTTCACCATTTCAGGCACCAAAAGGCAGATATTTGTACAGATACCTGTAAAGCACAAAGACAAAAAACTCGAACAGGACAAAAAGCACCAGCACAACGTTTTGTATGTTCCTGTGAAACCTTAAATTGTCGCTTATCGCATTCACAACGTCTTTTTTTGTCGCCAAGCCCACTAGCTCATTGTTCTCGACAACAGGGTATTTCCTGAACTTTTTTGTGTCTATGATTTTCAAAGCCTCGTCAAGCTTCATGCTGGGCGCCATGAAGGTGACAGGAGAAGTCATTATTTTGCCTACAGGCTCCTTCAGGTTTTTTTTGCCTGAAACGATGTTCCTGACAAAGTCAAGCTCTGTAACAATGCCTATCGGAGCCTTGTTTTCCACAATGACAACGCAGCCGCTGCTGCTCTGAGCCAGCAGCCTGGCTGCATCCTCAATCTTTGCCTCTTTTTTTAATGTAGGCACATTAGTCAACATTATTTTACTGACTTTTGCCATCGGGCATTTGTTGCTTGGGTTATATAAAAAGTTTTCGAAAGTCTTTGACTTTCGAGAACTCCGAAAATTTATAAATTTTTGATAGTTTTCGAAAAGGAAAAAGTTTTTAAATATCTGAGATATAATATAGGGGGCGGGTATTAATGAAAGATAAATATTCAATATTTTTGGCATTAATGGTGCTTTCTTTTTATGTTATATCCTGCACGCCTGCGCAGCCAGCCGCAAGCACTCCTGCGCCGGAAGTCAAGCCTTCTCCGCAGCAACAGGCAACTCCACAGCCTGCAGCGCAGAAACAGGAGGTATCAGCCGAAGTGAGCGAGCTGCTTGAAAAATCCAAAACAAGGGTAAAAAATGTGTATTACAAGTACAAAGGCCCTGAAACAGGCGATAATTTTCATGACTTCTATGTCAAGGGCGGCAAAATAAAGTACCTGCCTTATCTGGCGATTAAAACCCTTGACAAGCCGGAGTCATTTGACACTGTCTTCATAGACAAGGCAGCCGGGACAGCAGAGTCGTACTGCATTGCAGCCTACTGCAAGTTTAAGGGCAAGAAGCAGGACTTGAGCTACGGGGATGCTTACATACAAACTGTACTCGACTGGATTGAGGGGCCCACACAGGCTAAAAAGGTCGGGGAAGAAGTGATTGACGACAGGGCAACATGGAAAATTGAGACGAACAGGGGCATTTTATGGGTTGACACTTTTTACGGCATCCCGCTGAAAGCTGAATCAGGCGGCAAAACGTACAGGTTCCAGCAGATTTCTGCCAATAGCGTGCAGGACTCGGATGTTGTTCCCAAATAATTTAATCAATCAAACAACGGGTTGAACTCCTTCTCGACAACGACTATGGGCTTGTTGGCAGGGTCAGCGGCATCCACCAGCACCAGCTTGAAATGCTTGGTTAAGGCATTGTCGTCAAATCCAATGTTGATAATAGCGTCCCTTGTGGTGTGCTCGCCCGGATATAATTTTTCAATATCAAACTCTATCTCTGCTTTTGGCTTAAGCCACTCTTCCTTGAAGTCTTCTTCATCATACATCAAAACCAGCAGCTTTGGCTTGAATTCATGGCTGCCATTGTTCAGGATCGTGGACGTTATCCCGGTTATCTTGCCCCAGTATTCATCCTTTATTTCGTGCTTGATTTTGTCAAGTGAAAGCGAGATGTTGTGCTGTGTGATTACAATGCTTTCCGGGCTGAACTTGAATTTGTCATTTATTTCCAGCTTTACAGGAGTTTCCTCTGTTTCAGCCTCAGGCTCCTGTTCTGCAGAAGTTATAGTGTCATTTTGCGGCTCGGCAGCCTGTTCAGGCAATTGCCCGTTTTGCTGCTCAGCAGGAGTTTCCTCGTAGATATTCGGCTCTGCCACTGCCTGCCAGGTGACTGGATTTTTAGAGCATCCTGCGGCAATGACGACAGAAATTATGGCAAACAGCAAAATTTTATTGTACATAACCCCACTTCTGGATAATTTTCATGGATAGTATTTAAAAATTTTGATTATAAAAGCCTCTGAGGGGATTTGCACCCCCGACCTTTGCCTTTTAGGCTAGCACAGTACCAAGGCTTCGCGGATTCAAGATTTCCCTTAAAATCAAACGCAATAGCTGCTATGCTACAGAGGCATTGATTTTACTTAGATGCCTTTTGTTAGAAAAACCTATCTGTTTTAAAAACATTTCTAATTGCTTATGACCATAGATTTCTATATAATTACGATATCCGTCTCTATTATGCCTGTTTACATACAGGGTAAAATACTTTGATAGATAGTCTTCTAATTGATAGATTAAATTTATACTGGATAACTACAAAGTAATTCTTGGATATGGTTTATAATATGGCTTCCTCTTATCAAAGAAGACACAGCCATCTGTATCAAATATGCCCCTAATTGTCATTTTCACAAATTCTTCATTTTCAATAATTTTTTTAGGTATGGTAACAACATTAGATTTTTTGCCATTATCAAAGCCGAGTTCCATAAACAGATTGTGTAAAATTTTGGAATTTACTCTCAACATAAGTGTATTTTCGTCATTTCTATAATACAATTTTGGGTTTGTAAAAGGAAAATTTCTTTTTATTAATGGTTTTAAGTAATTTTTAAGATAATCTTCATCAAGTTTCTTATCTCCGGAGATTCCAATTACATACTGGTTTTTCTTTCTTCCATAAATTCCCAAGTACCCATCCCCTATAAAAGCACCAATTAATTCACAAATTTCTCTATTTAGTTTAATAGTTTTGAAATTGTTTTTTGACATTTTAAATCACTAGTTTTTTCCAATTGAAACCTTACAAATGATTTTAGTTTAAATATTTCACGTGAGAATGTCCAGTGTCCATTGCTACTCAAAACTATATATTAAAAACTAGAAATTATAATTTGATAGCTGCTATGCTACAGAGGCGTTAAGAAACAAAATTAATACAGATTATATAAAAGTTATTGAAAAATGCAGGGGAGGTGCAAGATATCAACATTACGTAGCACCGCTAGCTGTTGGCGCATTAGAATATGAAAGACATGCGTCCACAGTGCTTCACATGCCTATTTGAGTGCGCTGGCATTTATTAATATGCTTTTTTTGGATTTATTTAAATTTTGCCCTGTGATGAAAATTGATAAGTTTATTAATAGATTATCATTTTAAAATAGTAACAAATGGAAAATCTTATAAATACCTGTTTATTTGCTATATGAAAAATAAATTTATATGGGGTTTAAAATGGTTAATCATGTTTTATTAATTCCCGGGGATGGCACAGGGAAAGAAACAGTTCCAGAAGGTGTCAAGACATTGGATGCTGTAGCTGGCAGATTAGGATTAGAATTTAAATATGATACTGCAATAATGGGCGGAGATGCTTATGATAGAGCTGTAGCCGGCCTCTCTGAACCTGAACGCAAAGAAATTCCAACATGGGATGATGAGCCTAAAAGGAGTTTAGGTTTGCCCCAAGAGACAATTGACAAGATGTATAGGGCTAGGGACAATAATGGAGCTATATTATTTGGCGCAGTTGGAAGACCCGATTTGCCAAAGAGGCTTGCCGAACTCGGACTTCTGCATATGCGACATCTTTTTGATGCTGTAAATAATAGGCCTTTTATTATTGATCCGATACTTGCAAGCCAATCTAGCCTGCTTAGAGAATCCCCCATATCAATCGACGGAATGGCAATTAGAAGCCCGAGCGAATCATTATATTCAGGCGAAAGCGGACCAATACCAGACGATACAAATCCCGGATGGTATACCAGAAAACCATTTACGAGATCAAAGCTCGAACAATTTGTTAAGGAAGTATTTCTTGAAGCTGAAGAAACAGGCAAACAACTCCTATGTGCTTCAAAATGTAATGTCCTTACAAGTGAAGAATTGTTAAGCAATGTATTTGCAAAATATGTGCAAGAATTTGGCAATCGAGTCAAACTCAATACTTGCTTTTCATCTACAGGCGAAGTGATAATTGACGCTGCAGGCATGCATCTTGCAAAAACACCTCAGAAATTCAATAATACTATTGTTATAGCGGATGCTATGTTTGGAGATTACTTGAAATGGATTGCCGATGTGGTAACATCAGAAGTTGCAAGCAAAGAAGTCAGACAAAGATTAAAGGAAGAAGGGCTAAGTAGAATTATAACAAGAGATTTGTGCGGCGGCTTATATTTCGGAGAAAAAGGACTAAGTGAAGATGGCGCTTTTAATACAATGGCTTATGATAGAAAAACTATCAGAAATCTTATTGAAGTTGCACGTAGGTATGGAAATAGAATTGGCGTTGATTCAATCGATACTGTAGTAATTCCAAAAATACCTGCATTCGACTTTGTTAGAACTGAAAGCGAAAAATATCTTGCCGAAAGGGGATATGATGGAAAATGCATGACGGGTCAAGAGGTGGTAAGGGCAATTTTAACAGACCCATTCAGCTTAAGAACTGCTGCATCAACAAATATGATCGGCGATTTGATTACAGATTTGGCAGCTGCAGGAATGGGCTCTTTAGGATTACCTCCATCATCAGAAACAAATTCAGATGGTTTCGGTAATTATCAGCCGATTTCAGGAAGCGCTCCGGATATCGCAGGAAAACCTCTGGATTCACAAAACCCGGGCAGGGGAACTTTATGCAATCCCATAGGACAAATAAGATCTGCTGCCATGATGCTTGAAGATCGTGGAACACAAGACGGCGCTAGAATGATTTATAATGCGGTTAATCAGGTACTTAGAGTTGCACGGACAAAAGATATATGGGAACCCAAATATCAACTAGTCTCAACACAAGAAATGGGAAGTTTAATTGCAGATAGAATAAGAGTTGTGTAAAAATGGCAGGAAGAAATTTAACCTATAAAACTCTTGATAAACATTGTGCTAAAGGAATTGTTGAGCCTGGAGAAGCAATTGATCTTGTTGTTGACCAAACAATGATTCATGATGTGACTGGAGCTGCTGCAGTAGCATCAGCAAGAGAATTGCTTCAGCAAATGGGAAAAGATAGAATAAGAGCCCCAGAAACAGTCATTCTAATTTCTGACCATTATGTCTATACAAAAGATCCTGTATCCCAAAGAAATCACGAGATTCTTGCAGAATTCGCAGGAGAACAAGGAATCAAACACGCATTTCTTGTCCAGCCAGGATATGGCGGAGACAGAGATAAAGTGGGTCCTTCATATGTTGGTGTTTGCCATCAATTGATGCCGGAACTAGGATATGTGCTTCCCGGAAGAACAATGTTTGGCGCTGACTCGCATACTTGCACTGCCGGAGGGCTTGGAATGCTTGCTATTGGTGTCGGAAGCACCGCGGCAGGTGTTTCCTTAGCAACTAATAAAGCTTTATTTGAAGTTCCAAAAGTTATGGAAATCAGGTTTAATGGAAAATTACCGGATCACATAATGGGCAAAGACCTAATTCTATTGGTCTTGCAGCAATTGACAAGAGAAGGAGGCAACGGCTATATAGCTGAATTCACAGGCGATGCTCTTACAGATTTATCTATGGATGGAAGGCTTACATTGAATAATATGTCAACAGAAGGCAATTTCGTAACGAGCATAATGACTCCTGACAGCACAGTTTTGCCTGAACTTCAGCGAAGAGCCAAATTCGGATTTCGACCTGTTTATGCAGATTCAGATGCTACATACCATCAAGAGGTTGTTTTTGACGTCAGCAGCTTAGATTCTCTGGTTGCAATGCCTCATTCGCCAGACAATGTTAAACCTGCAAAAGATATTGTCACAAAAATTGATAGAGTTTATGTTGGCTCATGCACAGGCGGTAAACGTGAAGATTTTTACAGATTTGCAGAAAAAGTAAATGGAAAGCGAGTACAAACCGAAGTATTCATAGTTCCTGCAACAAAAGGAGTTGAACATTACATTAGAACAGAAAAAATAGGCGGGAGAACACTTTTTGAAATTCTCAGGGACTCTGGAGCATTAGAATCAACAAATGGAGAGCTTGCTCCGGCTGGATGCAATGCTTGCCTTGGGGGACCAAAAGACACGCCAGGATACCTTTCAAAACCAATGAATGTAGTATCCACTACAAATAGAAACTTTGAAGGAAGGATGGGAGCAAAAGAAGGTCAAATTTACTTAGCGTCACCGCTTGTGGCAGCAGCTACAGCATTGACAGGCTATGTTACAGATCCAAGAGAGGTAAAATAAAATGGCACTATACACATCACAAATAGCGGTTTATCCTGCTAATGTCAACACTGATGATGTTGTTGAAGCAGAGTTTATGAAACTAAGCGCAAAAGATCCTGAAGGATTGCGTCAGCTTGGTTTAAAATGCCTTGAAAGAAAACCGACCATAGAAGGAGTTCCATTCATGAAAAAAAGTGCTACAAAGACAGATTATGGGATAATTATTGCAGGCCCAAATTTTGGCTGCGGCTCATCAAGAGAGCAGGCGCCATATGCACTTGCTGAATCAGGAGTGTATGTTATAGTTGCACCTTCATTTGCACCAATATTTTGGAGGAATACCTTTGAAAGCGGCATACATTTAAAATTAAGAACCAGCGAAAATGATTTAACTTCAAGATTAAAAACTGGCCAAACTGGGACATTCGATTATGATGAAAACAAAATTCTTGTTGGAGGATTTAGTATAGCTCTTTTACCATTATCTAATCTAGATAAAACTCTAGAAAGAGAAGAGGGACTTCTAAACTATGCAGAAAAGCATTTTTCTTTTTGATTATAGCAAATCACACTAATATTCGTACCTTTTCGTTGTGATTTGCTTATTAGGAAATAATAAATGTATACGAAAATTAAAGTTATTTCCTATAGTTCATTTAATTCAGCTTTTAGTTTGTCATACTTGCCTTCCAAATTGCATATGTCGTTTTGAGCCATGTTCTACCACTCCGTAATGCACGGCTTTTACTTAAAAGGGTGTCAGACAAGCGCATTAGAATGAAGATATAATGCGGGGGAAGGGATTTGAACCCTCGGATCCACTTAGGAACAGGATTGCTCAGCTGGTCTTAAGTTTCGCAAACAGACACTTCATACTTTTGTGTTCTGAGTCCTGCGCGTTTGACCAGGCTTCGCTCTAAGGATTCCCAGCATTTGCTTAGGAACTACCCCCGCAAATTGCCTGGCATTATTTTGGATTAGAAAACTATATTTAAATGTTGTGTTGTTGAAAATAATCTACTCGTACTTGTACTTCTGCAGATTGAAGAAAGCCCTTATTCTTTTAAATAAATCCTGCCCGTCTGCCGCAACTATTCCATCATACTTGAATGACCAAAAATTGTAGACGTACTTGTCAATCACTGCCCTTATAAAATAATAGATTGGCTTGACCTGGTAAAAGCTGCCGTGGATGTGGGATTGCACCCAGCCGTCTATATTCACAAACACATCGCCGCTGTTTATCATTATTTTTTTGCCGTTCTTTTTTATAGTGGCTTCTTTGACATTGTCAAGCAAAGCCCTCAAGACAATAATGCTGTGGTGCAGCTCATCAAGATGCCTGTGCGCCTCTACAACCAGCTCTATCTTTTTGCCGTTTTTTGTGACGTGCTCCATCTTTTTCTTCGGCTCTTTCTCAAAGCCCTTTTCCCTTATCCAGCTGTCTATCTCGGCGTAAAAATCCTCAACTATGAAAGGGCCGCTGTAAGCCGTTCTCAAGTCGTAAAGCACCTGTTTTTTCTCTACCATAATCCGCCTATGGCGCAGCCCTTGATATGACTGAATAGCGCCTGTAAAGGTTCAAAAATTTCTCGATGTGGTCTACAAGATGATTGACATCATGCACGAGCATGTGCTCAAATCTCTCGGTGTATGCCTTGAATATGAAATTGTCATACAATGCCCTGAAAAAATAAAGTATCGGCTTTTCCTCCCACCTGTGGTCGTAATCATACTCCATGAACCCGTCGATGACTATGATAAGCCTTCCTGTGTCGATTTTTGTTTTTTTCCCGTTGCTGACTGTGTCTGCCTTCACTATATCGTAGCCGAGAACCCTCACTTTTATGTGGTACCTTAAATAGTCGCTTATTTTCTTCCAGGGCATTATCTGCCACTCAATGAACTTGCCATTTGCGGTGTTCTGCTCGAAATCCTTGTCCTGCTTCTTGTCAAATCCCCTCTCCCACAGGAAATTCTCGATCATCCTCAGCAAATCACCTACACTGACAGGCCCGCTGTAATCTATCTTCTCGTGGTCCACAACTATTTTCAAATGCCCCATTGCCTTTAATGAACTCCCGCAAAATGCCTGTGCTCAAAGCCCTCTGAAACCATCTTGAGCCTTTCCTTTAGCAATGCGTGGAGCCGCATTACTATCTTATAATAAAGCTCGTCCCACCACACGCCTTCATATTTTTTCTTGATAATGTACTTGTTGTAAAAGCTCTTGAGATGAGCCAAGAAGGCGCTCTTTTCCCATATCTTTTCATAATCAGTCTCGACTGTGCCGTAAAGCTGTATCCACAGCCTGCCCTTCGCCATTTTTTTCTTTGTGCCGTCCTTCAAGACAACCTCAACATCGTGCAGATCAAAAGTCTCTATGTTTACATTGACAATCCACTGGTAATAGTCTTCAACCTTTCTTCTTGCTATAAAATTGTTGGCAATTTCAGCGCCAAAAGGGCCCGGCCTCCTGAGCCTGTGCTGGCTTTCCTGAAGCTTGAATTTTTTCTGCCTGAAGAAGTCAGCTATTGTTTCGTATACGTCCTGCATGTCAAAAATTCCCTTGTATTGGATGTATACAGGAAAGGTTGGCATCTCCGGAAGATGGATAAAATCATCGGGCTTCATGAATTTTTCTTGAGGATAAGTATATATAAAGTTTTCTATGGCGGTAATAGGTTATTTTCCAAACCTGTAAGAATCAGGCAATGCGGCATTCTTCTCTATGATGTAATTTTGCATGTACTGGGTGATGCCCTCTGCCCAGTAAGTGCCAGGATACAGAATTTTTGAGTCTTTGCTTGCCATTATTATCCACCATGGCGGCAGCCCTCTTTCTCGCCTGCTGTTATAAAACTTGATTTTTACCCTGATGTGCGGTGTTTGCCCTTAAATTTCTCATAGGAAAGATTTAAATACAAGTAACCCAATTAAAATTCCGTAAAAAAGGTGCATTTGATGAGCAAAATAAGCAAATTCTTTGTGTTTGCGCTGGTGTTTCTTATCGCGCTTAATGCTGCTTATGCGGCTTCTTTTGATGTAACAGTAACCCCGGTCAATGACAAGATAGTGGTTGATGAAATTGCAGAGTTTGAGGTTGCAGTGCAAAACAACCTTGACATGGAGGGGGAGTTTACAATAAAAAAGGCAGGCTACCCTTTCTGGGACATGTACACAAAGCCTTTGCAGAACCCGATTACGCTGAAAGTGCCGGCGCAGAGTTCAGTCTCCATAAACCTTTTTGTTGACCCGCTGTATATAACATCAGTTGACACATACACGCTCGATGTTGGAGTGGTTTTGCAGCGCACAGGCGAGGAGAAAAAGGTGCCTGTAACCGTTGGGATAAAGTCAACAGAGCCCCTTATAGGCAACTATATACCGACTGTTGTGACAAGCACAAGCATTTCTCCTGAAAAAGTTGATCCGCGGGAGCCTTTGTCAGTCAAAATTGTCTTGAACAACCAAAACGTCCTTGACTACCCAAACTTGACAATCAAGGTTGAAAGCAACCTTTTCAAGGACGAGCTGAATGTGCCGCTTGGCCCGAGAGAGGACAAAACAATAGAGCTCACTAAAAGCCTTGAGCCCATGACAGCACCTCAGCACGACAGGCTGATAATTGCGGTGTTCAAGGAAGGCAGGATGATAGTCAGCCCCATTGTAAAGGAGTTTGAAATTAAGGAATATGCCACAGAGGAGGAGCTGCCGAAAGAGCAGTCTTTCCTTAAGGTAAGGAAGGGCATTAAGGTTGCTTCCAACAGCCCTGAATACAGCGGAGTTGTCAAGCTTGAGACTACACCGCTGAAAAACCTGTTCATGTCAACATCGCCAAGGGCTGATTTTGTAAAGGAGAACGGCAAGCTGTATCTTGCCTGGCAAGTCAGGCTCGGAAGCGACAGGACAATGAATGTTTATACAACTGAAAACTACAGGCCGATTGTTGTAATAGCAGCGCTTGCAATCATTGCAATTGCCCTTTACTTCATGTTCAGGAGCCCGATTGTTGTGAGAAAAGGAATAGCAAATGTAGGAATGAGCGAGGGCGGAATATCTGATGCAAAAGTCGTAGTGAGGGTGAAAAACAGGAGCCCGGGCAGGATAGCCAACATAGAAGTCCTTGACAATGTGCCGCATATAGCCCATGTAGAGAAGGAGCTGTCAATAGGCTCGATGCAGCCACATGCCGTCCTGAAGCACCCGAAAGGCGGGCTTGTCATAAAATGGACAATAGAATCGCTTGAGCCCGGCGATGAAAGAGTTTTGTCTTATAGGATGAGGTCAAGGCTTGCAATTCTAGGAGAATTTAATTTGCCTGCTGCAACGGCAAGGGCAAAAATAGGGGAAAAAGTTATTATCAGCAATTCCAACAGGGTTAGTGTAGGTGGATAGTGATTTTTATAGAGAATTTTGAAATATATCAATTTTTGTCAAAATTCTCTAAGAGAACTTTGAGTGAAAATAATGAATTTTTCAAAGTTCTCTATATTCTACACAAATATTTATAAACCAAGATTTACTTCAATCTCTTATTCCCCACGTAGCTCAAACTGGTGGAGCGCTCGGCTGTAGAAGCAATTCATTTACTGACGTTGCATTTTGCAAAGAATGAAGTAAAAACAGCACGCAGCTCCCGAGCGGTCGGTGGTTCAAATCCGCCCGTGGGGATTACACTAAAGGTATAA
>JAGVXS010000058.1 GCA_018303685.1 Candidatus Woesearchaeota archaeon | reverse complement strand
ACATCTGAAAAATTCAAGGGCAGGAAGCCAGCGCATAATGAAAGGGAAAGGCTTGAGGCAGTAAGGACGCTTGAAATTGTTGATGAGGCTGTTTTGGGCAATAAAGACAATATTTTTGATATTATAGAAAAGGTAAAGCCTGATGCCATCTGCCTCGGCTACGACCAGAAAATACAAAGGCAGGAAGTGGAAGATGAATTAAAAAAAAGAGGGATTAAGGCTGATGTGATAAGGATAAGCCCTTACATGCCCCATGTGTACAAAAGCTCTAAATTAAAAAAATGAACCCGTTATATTTAATGGTTTTGTCTGCTATAGGCTTTGCAGTCTCTTTTTATATTTATTACACTAAGAGGTATAGCAAGCCGATGCACTGCCTGATAGGGGAAAACTGCGATGCTGTTGTCAAAAGCAGGTACGGCAAGACATTCGGCATAGAAAACACGATTCCCGGGATGGCTTACTATGTATTTATATTCCTTTATGGAATCTTCATTTTGCTGAATCAAAACATTTTTAAAGCCAATATTGTTTACTATTTTATAGTGGGTGCAAGCATCGGCTCTGTGATTTTTTCAGCGTATCTCACTGCAGTTCAGGCGTTTGTGCTCAGGAAATGGTGCGAGTACTGCATTGTTTCATCGATAGCATCATTGATGATTTTAATTGCGTTGATTTAAATGGCAAAAAACAGCATTAACCAGTGGACATTGACAATTTTGAGAGTCGTTCTTGGGGTTATTTTTGCGTATCACGGCTATGTCAAGCTTTTTGTGAAAGGCGCTTTGCCGGGAACAGCCCAGTTCTTTTCAGCTATAGGCATACCATTGGCAAATTATGCAGCTGTGCTCGTTGCTTTTGTTGAGTTTTTCGGAGGTTTAGCCTTGATTTTGGGAGTTTTCACAAGATGGGTTTCTGTGCTTTTGATACTTGAAATGCTTGTTGCGCTCTTTAAAGTTCATTTAAAGCAGGGATTTTTCATAACTCCTAAAGCTTATGGCTATGAGTTTCTTTTGCTGATTTTGGCGGCTTTAGTTGTGGTTTTGGCTAATGGTGCAGGAAAGCTTTCTCTTGGAAAATTGTTCAAGAGCAAGAATTTGCAGTGAGATACGACCAAATCACACATTAAGCTAATAAATAACTTTATCTCAGAAAGCTTGTGAACAGTCTTCTCGGCTTCAGTTCCTTTCTTGCCTTTTCTTCCACCCTGTACTTGTTGATTACCACATGCCCGCAGTAATTGTCCTCAAAAATAACAGACATGTCTTCAACAACCAATCGCTTTGCGAATAACGGGCAGTCAAGAACAAGAGTGTCGGCATAGCCGCCTTCAAACCCGATGTGGAAGCCGTATTTCACAGAGTCCTTTTTCAATTGTGAAAAGTTTTCCTTTGTTATCTTCTTGCCAAGCCAGTCTTTCAATCCGTCAGATGCTATTTGGGTTACCAGTATCTCGTACCCTTTCTTTAGCATTTCTTCCATCACCAAGTCATGCTCCTCTCCAGAGTGACTGGCAAATGCGTCAACGTTCAAGGGCTGCAAAGCATTTTGTATGCTTTTAAGCTGGGTTTCCTGCAATCCAGTGCCTCCAAGCACAACAGCATCAACCCTCATTTTCTTCTGGTTGCTTTCAACTACTTCCCTGACAATGTCGGCTTCCTTTACTGGATTTGCAACGCTGCACTTAATGTAGAAATGAGGGATATTTAGCATTTCTGCAATGCCTCTTGTCTGCTCAACTGTTGCGTAATGAAACAAAAAGCAGTCTTTTCTTGTTGGCTTTACAGAAATCAAATACTTTATGTTCCAGCCTTTTTCCTTCGCATATTGCAGTGCAAAAGTGCTGTCCTTTCCTCCTGAAAAAAGAATTGCAACGTCCATAGGAAAAGTAAATTTATTTTGTTTATAAAGGTTGTGATGAAAGTGAAGGCACACGATGTTTTGAGTTTGCATATTGCAATACTCTGCTTCCTTGGGATATGCGCGCATCATATCCTCCTGCGTTACCTAATGCGCCTGAGAATTCTTGTATTTTATCTATAAAAAAGTCCGCTACGTCTTCCGGATTCTTGCCACCTAAAGAATGCTCTTTAGTCATAGACCCAACTTTCTTGTCAAAGAGCAAAACCGCAGTATCCTTGTCTACTTTTGCAACATCTAACCCTTTGCCGCTTCTGAAATAAAGCTGGGGTGTTTTTGGGTTTAGGATAATGCAGCTGTAATCGGCGTAATCCCTTAAAGCAGTTATATGTTTTAAAGAAGGAAACCCGAGTTTAACAAGCCTATCCAGCGTAAGAGCGCCAATACAATGCTCCATTAAAGGCGGGACTCCCGAAGGAAAGGCAAAATAATAGACTCCATTTGCGCTTCTAGCAAGCCTTTCCCGCCCATTCTGCAAGTCAGTAGCTACAACAGCTGTGCCGTTCCCCTGATATGCAAGTATAAGGGCCATAAATTCAGTATACTGCCTCAATTTAAAAATTTATTTGCCAGCCTGCAAATGATTTGGAGCATATAACGAATAGTTTAAATATTAATTATTCTTATTGGAATAATTTTGGCAGAAGGGTTTAAATAAAAGATATGAGATTTTTGAAAAATGTCTGCACCTAAAAATGGACTAGACTATACTGCCTATAGTTTTCTTAATGAACAAAAACTTCAAGAATTAAGAAGGTTGATATTTGGGTCTTTAATTCAGGGAGTTTCTTTGGAAGAAATAGCAAAAAACCCTATCGGCAAAGTATATGTTGAGGATTGGAATGCCTTGGATGCCCTTTCTTCTGAATATGAATATGGGTTACTTAGAGAACGATTACTTATGTATATTGAAAAAAATTTAACAAGTGATCATAATGGAACTAGAAAATTTAACCATAAAGGTGAAAAAATGCATCATGTTCTGCAGTATATAGACCTGCTTACAATAAGGGGGAATCCTGATAAGGGGAGATACGAAGATTTAAAGAGGGCAGTAATAATAGCAAGCGAGATCAAAATTGGGAATAGCCGCAGTTTTCCAGATTTATTAACAAAGGGGGACAGAGATATTTATGATACCTTACAACGAGAAAGATTAAGGCAAAATGCGTTAACCAGCTATAACTGACTAAAAACTACCATAATAATTCTTTATATTAATTATTCTTATTAGAATAATTCTTTCAGGAGAGTATTTAAATAAAATAGTTTAGAAATTTATTTGCGTTTAGATGGGAAGATTAGAAGAATTATTAAAATCTGGGCAAATGGTAGTGTTGAGCGGGCCTTATGGCACTGAAGTTACTAGGAGGCTTGCAGAAGATATAAGCAGAAATCAACAAAAATTGGCTGATGTTCCATTTAATAGGCTCCTTGGACCAGACGGCTCTGCTTTGCTGACAGACGAGGGCAAAGTTTATTTGCATTCCATTGCAAATGACTATGCCAATAGCGCCCCTCCGGAACAGCCTTTAATTATGATGACCCCTTCCTTCAGGTTGGGTCATAAATTCTTATACGCAGCGTCTACTAGTAAAGTATTTGACTCTTCGCTTCCAACAAGAGGACTTCAATTGTGCCAAGACGCTACAGAAATATGTTTGGACGCCATAAAATCAGCAGGAAGAGACTATAAAACTACTTTAGTTGCAATTAGTATCGGGCCACCATTTGAATGTTATGCTGGGGAAAAAACACCGCGAGATGTTGATGCGCTGTACCTCCCACAAGTCTTGGCAATTGTTCGATTTGGCAGCATGGTGGATTATTTATTATTCGAGACTGTGCCTTCGCTAAGAGCAGCTAAAGGGGTGGCGAGGGCATTTAAACAGTCCCATGAGGAAATAGACACAAATGGCAATACTGAGAATTTACACAGAATAGAAACTATAGCTTATTTGGGTGATATTTTATCAGATATTTCCAGAAACAGGCGCAGATTCGATGACGTGCCGCATAACTACAACCCAAAGAAAAAAGCGTTTTTACCAATAATTCCTGCTAAAGATTATGTTATTTCATTTTGCCTAGAAGAAGATGCCACCCTTAATGGAGTAGAGTTAAACAAAGCCATAAACGAGCTTTACCAATCTATTGAAAAAGAAAAGCTGTATAAGCCATTAGGTCTAGGGATAAATTGCAATAGTGTTGAAGTTACATTGGAAGCGTTAAGTTCTCTTTCACCAGAAAATGTCCAAAGATTAGTAAGCATACATCCTAATGCGTCTCCTGAAAGAAACCCGAGGAAATATGGCTTGATGACGGAAAACAGGGCAATTCCACTAGGCTTGTATGTTTCTGCAGTTGATGATATGGTTAAAAGATTTGATTTAAGAATTTACGGCGGGTGCTGCGCAACAGACCATAAAACAATGAAAGGCTTAATTGAATCTATAGGCAAATAAAATTTGTCCTCCAAACCTTTATAAATAAATTAAATTTTTATTCTACCATGCACCGCGTCCTTTTCATCGGCAGATTCCAGCCTTTCCATAATGCGCATCTGATTGACATAAAGGAAGTCCTGAAGGAAGTTGATGAAGTCCTAATTGCAATCGGAAGCTCTCAGGAAAAGAGTACTCTGGACAACCCATTTTCTTACAAAGAAAGGAGACAAATGATAGTTAATACCCTGAAAAACCACAAAATAAAGCATTACAAAATTTATCCTGTGCCAGACTTGTACAATGACAAAAAATGGGTTGATTACATCAAGAATAACCTGCCGAAATATGATTTTGTGTACTCAGGCAATCCATGGACTTTGAGATGCTTCAAAAGGCATGATTCAAAAGTCAAGAAAATAAGGCTAATCAGGGGGGTAAGCAGCACCATTATACGGGATAAAATGATTAAAAACAAGAACTGGCAGAGTTTGGTGCCAAAAGATATTGCGGATTATATTAAAAATATTGATGGCATAGAAAGAATAAAGAATATTTCTAAATCCTAACCAAACACTCCCTTCAGAAACCCTTTCTCTTTTTTGCTTTCCTTCTCAAACTCCTCAAGCAATTGCCTTTGTTTTTTTGTCAGCTTTTCAGGGACAGAAATAATCACTTCAACGTTTTCATCGCCATGATGATGGCTGTGCAGGTCAGGAATCCCAAGCCCTTTCATCCTGAAGATTGTATTGCTGAGGGTTCCTGCAGGAATCTTTAATTCTGCTTTTCCCTTCAGGGTCGGAACATCTATCAAGCCTCCAAGCGCTGCTGTTGTGAATGAAACAGGAACCTTGACATACAAATCACTGCCGTGCCTTTCAAAAACCTTGTGGGGCCCGACATGAACCACAATATACAGATCCCCGGAGTCAGTTCCGTACTCGCCTGCCTCTCCTTCATTCTGAATCCTTAAATTGGTGCCGTCAACAGCGCCTTTTGGTATCTTGACTTCTATCTTTCTTGTTTTCCTTACAACGCCTTTTCCATCGCATTCAGGGCACTCATTTTTTATGTACCTGCCCTGCCCCCTGCATTTCCTGCAAGTTGTTGTCGTTGAAAACAGCCCAAAAGGAGTCCTTTGAGTTCTTGTTGAGACTCCCCTCCCGCCGCATTCATCGCAAGTTGCAATGTCTGATTTGCTTTTCGCGCCTGTGCCATTGCATTTTTCGCATTCCTCAAGCCTTGGCACATTTATCGCTTTTGCCGCACCAAAAGCAGCATCCTCCAATTCAATCTCCATATCATATCTCAAGTCAGAGCCCCTCTGCCTTCTCCTTGTCCTGCCCGAGGAGCGGCTGCCGCCAAAGAAATTCTCAAAAATGCTGTCGAAGTCCATCCCAAATCCACCAATGTCCGACATGAAGTCCGAGAAATCAAAGCCCGAAAAGCCTTGCTGGAACTGCCCCCCTGCCGTGCCATATTGGTTGTACTGAACCCTTTTTGCATCATCGCCAAGCACAGCCGCTGCTTCATTTATTTCCTTGAATTTTTCAGCAGCATCAGGAGACTTGTTTAAGTCAGGATGATACTGCTTCGCAAGCTTCTTGTAGGATGCCTTAATCTCCTCCTTTGTGGCGTTTTTGCCTACTCCTAAAATCTTGTAATAGTCTTTTTCTTTTGGCATTTTATTTCAAAATCTCGTAGCTCAAAATTTTCCTCAATCTTTCTTTGTCAGGCACCAAATTCTCCAGTTCAGCGCCCGGAATGGTTTTTCCTCCGCTTTTTAAGTATTGCGCATACTGCCTTACGCTTTCTGCGTCATTTGCATCGACAGCGTGTTTAACCATGAACCACACGCTTAAGTCCTCCCCATAATCCCTGCACTGAATTGATGTTTTGCATTCCAGCGGCTTGACTTCATGTATTGTGCATCCCTTTTCATCATCAAAAAAAACGCACCTTCCAAAAGGCTTGCTGCCTTCCCTTATCAATTTCGGCTTCAGCAATTTTTTGTTGAATAATTCAGATTCCTCCAAAAAGCCCTTTTTCAGCTCTTCCTCCGAGATGCCCAAAAATCTTGCAATGTGCTTTGCATCATCTCCTGCCAAAGAGCCAGAGCCGAACCTGCAGCCGTGGTTGCATGCGCTGCACTGGCACGGCGCAGCTAATTCCAAAACCTCTTTCAAAGGGGTGTTTTTGTGAATCAATATATCACCAATTTGTATATTATTAAATTATCTTTATCGTCATTATTAAAATTTATCTATCCAACTCTTTCATCTCCCAGCAGCTCTTTTTCAATCTTTTTTGTAAATTCAAGCTCTTTCTCGGTATTGTCTCTGCCATACCTTTGCTTTATGTATTCAAACCTTTCATTCAAACCCACAACTTTGTCCCCTTTCACCCTCTTGTCGGCATAAAAGATTATCTTTTCCTCCAATGTTTTTGGCACAAACTCGTCCTTATCGATGTGCATGAGCCCGTGCTTCTTGATTACTTCTGCAACTTCAGGAAAGCCAAGGGACTTGACTAGTTCATACCCTTCAATAATGTGGTCATTCGGGCTTGTTTTCCTGATGTCATGCAATAAAGCGCCTGCGGCAGCTAAATTGCGGTTTATTTTAATGCCGCGCTTTTCAAGAACATCGCAAACTTTCATAGAGAAATCGTGGACAGCTTTAAGGTGGGTGATTATGTTAGAGGGCACATTCTCCTTTTCCAGTATCTTAAGGCATTCTTCTTTTGTTGGGATTGTCATATCAAAAATAAAATCTTATTTCCTCTTTTTCTTCCCCTCACCTTTCACTTCGTAGTCAGCATCAACAACATTGTCATCTTTTCTTTTTGGAGATTCTTCTTCACTTTCTGCTTCTTCTCCACCTTTTTCTCCATGCCCTTTATGTTCCTGCTGGTATTGCTGCCCTGCCTTCTGGTACAATTCTGTTGACATTTTCTGCACCATTTCATTTACCTCATCCAGCTTTCTCTTGATTGCATCAACGTCTTTCTCTGCAGGCTTCAGCAATTCCTTCAGTTCAAGAATCCTGCCTTTGACTTCACCAATTTCCTTTTCAGGCACCTTGCCTTCCAGGTCCTTGAATAATTTTTCAGTCGTGTAGACGAGATTATCGGCCTGGTTGATTGTTTCAATCTCTTCCTTCTTCTTCCTGTCAACATCTGCAAACTCTTCAGCCTGCTTTTTCATACTTTCAATTTCATCATCGCTTAATTTTTGCGATGCAGTAATCCTTATGCTCTGCCCTTTTCCTGTTCCCAAATCCTTAGCATTCACATGAAGGATGCCGTTTGCATCAATGTCAAACGCGACTTCAATCTGCGGAATGCCCCTTGGCGCAGGCGGTATTCCTATTAAATCAAACTGCCCGAGCAGCTTGTTGTCTGCAAACATTGGACGCTCGCCCTGCCCAACCCTTATTGTAACAGCAGTCTGGTTGTCGGCTGCTGTGCTGAATACCTGCTGCTTTTTTGTCGGAATTGTGGTGTTTCTTTCAATCAGCTTTGTGAATACTCCCCCTAAAGTCTCAATGCCCAGGCTTAATGGTGTAACATCAAGCAATAAAATGTCCTTTACTTCGCCTGCAAGCACCCCAGCCTGAACAGCAGCGCCCATTGCCACACATTCCATAGGATCAACTCCCCTTTCAGCCTGCTTGCCAACAGAATCTTCTACAAATTGCCTTACAATTGGCATTCTTGTAGGCCCGCCTACAAGGATAATCTTGTTAATTTGGTTAACAGATAATTTGGCATCCTTTATCGCCTGCTCAGTTGGGTGCCTGCACCTTTTTATGATTGGATCAATCAACTGCTCGAGCTTTGCCCTTGTCAGTTTCATCTGCAGGTGTTTAGGTCCTTCGTTTGTTGCTGTTATGAATGGCAGGTTGATGTCTGTCTCAAACACTGTTGACAATTCAATCTTGGCTTTTTCAGCAGACTCTCTCAGCCTTTGCATTGCGGTTTTGTCTTTTGTCAAGTCAATTCCTTCAACTTTCTTGAACTCTGAAGCCAGATATTCAATCAAAGTCTGGTCCATGTCTGTTCCGCCAAGCTGCGTGTCTCCGGAAGTTGACAGCACTTGGAAAACTCCGCCTCCAAATTCCATAATTGTTACATCAAGAGTTCCGCCACCCAAATCAAACACAAGAATCTTGAGCTCCTTGTCCTGCTTGTCAATTCCGTAAGCCATTGAAGCGGCAGTGGGCTCATTTACAATCCTTACAACTTCCAGGCCTGCAATTTCGCCTGCATCTTTTGTTGCCTGCCTTTGGTTGTCGTCAAAGTAGGCAGGGACTGTGATTACAGCCTTGTTTATTTTCTCCCCTAGAAATTCCTCTGCATCTTTCTTTATTTTTTGAAGAATGAAAGCTGAGATTTGCTGAGGGGTGTATTCTTTGCCGTCGATATTGTACTTATGGTTAGTGCCCATCTTTCTCTTCGCAGCCATTATTGTCTTTTCAGGATTGGACACTGCCTGCCTTCTTGCCGGCTCCCCAACCAGGACTTGGCTGTCTTTTGTAAATGCCACAACGCTCGGAAACGCCTTTCCGTAAGCGGTTGTTCCTTCTGCGCTTGGGATTATAGTAGGCTTTCCGCCTATCAATGCAGCAGCAGCTGAATTTGATGTTCCCAAGTCAATTCCTATGATTTTTTCCTTTGCCATTTTGATTGCCTCCGAATATTTTGTTTATTTTTATTGTGTTTTTGTCAAATTGCATTTTTATTTCCCGCTAATCTTTACTTTGCTGAACCTCAAAACCTTGCCATTCAGCATGTATCCTTTCTGGAACTCCTCCAAAATTGTTCCTTCTGGCTTGTCTGATTCTTCCTTCATAAGCACTTCGTGCTTGTATGGGTCGAATTTTTCCCATTCTGTCTTGATTGGCTTCAACCCCTCTGCTTCGAGTATCGAGTGAAACTGCGCGAAAATAATCTTTATGCCCTCAACAAACTTTTCCTTGTCTCTTATATTTTTTAATGCAATCTCAAAGCTGTCAAGCACAGGAAGCATCTGCGCAACAATATTGGCATGAGCAAACTTGACAAAGTCTGTTTTTTCCCTGTCAACTCTTTTTTTGTAATTCTCAAACTCTGCCTGCAGCCTTTTTAATGTGTCAGTCAATTCGTCTATTGTCTTAGTTTTTGACTCCGATTCTTTTGCATAGTCCTCTTCTAATTTTGTAAAAATTTTAGGGACAATTTCTTTAATAAGTTTGATATAGTCCCCTTCATGCTCAAATCTTTTTTTTGTCGATAGTGGATATTTGTTTATCAGACCCTGCGTTAATTCAGATTTCGCCTCTTTTAATAAACCATCAAATTTTTTTGTTTCCATCTTTAGTTTATGTAATTTGTATTCTTCCTGTCAATTCCCTTGACGAATTCTATATTAACATCCGCAGGCGGCTCAAAGCCAGCGCTTGGATACGCCAGATTCGGCATAAATTTTGCTATGTTTGTTGCCAGCTCTGTTGCAACATGCTTATCGCCAAAATGATGCCTGCTTATCTCGTAAACAAGCTGCCTTGTCTGCGCCTCGTCAAAAGAGCCGATTGAATGAACATTGTCTGCAAAATCCTTGCCAAGGGCTTTTTGTTGATTATTATGGTGTTTGCTTCAAGGGAATAAAATGCCCCCACAAAGCCCTGCGCGAAAGAGCCTAAATCCGAGACTCCAACCATCAAGCCTGCCTGCTCCTGCCCAAGGTATCCTTTCACCATCTCTTTAACTATTTCAAATATATCAGCAATGGTTTTTGCGTTTTTTATGCCTTTTTCGTAATCCATTTGTCAAAGTTTAATTAACTCTAAGCTTGGATATTGGTTGACTTAAAGTCAACGAAAGGTTGGTAAGATAAACTAGTATATAAACTTTTCGGCAAAGGTTTAAATATAAGCACTCCTTTGGGCTGTACATGGTATACATAAGACAGAGAATAACAATAGTAAACATAAGGAAGCCAGCCGAGCATAATATAAACCAGGAACTGCAGTGGTTTGGCTCTTCTCTTGGCTTGTTTAATCTCAGGGACAGGGACAAGAGCACGTTTAGGGTATTCATAGAACTCTTAAAGTCTGCCAAGGCAGGCAGCACTTTGACAAGTGACGAGTTGGCTGCAAAGCTTGAAGAGTTGACAACCTGAAAAACCTCATAGAAGAGCTCGAAAAGGACTTGAGAAGGGCATGCGATGACCTGAAGGATGTTGCAAAGGAGATTGATGAGAGATTGGGGCTTTAGCTAAAAAACAGAAACATTTTTATATGAGTACTCATTATATGTACATATGACGAGCATAAACATATCAATTAAAAAAGAAGCTTATGAATTCTTAAAAAATTTAAAGACAAAAGAGAAGAGTTTTTCAGAGGTAATTCTAAGCTTTAAGAATGAGCATAAGGATATAATGAGATTTTTCGGCGTATTGAAGAGTATTGACTGGGGCGAAAAAGAGAAAAATATGCAGCATTTTAGGGATTCTTTTAATAAGAGATTAGGATGATAGGATTGGACACAAGCGCGATAATTGACATATTCAGAGGAGATAAAAAAATAAAGCAATTTCTTGAAAATAACAAAGAGCCATTGGCTGCGACCATAATGAGCTATTTGGAGTTGTTTTTTGGCTTAGACCCTAAGAATCCCAAGCATAAGGAAGAAGGCAGCTATTATGGTGAATTATTTAAAACCGCCTATAACCTAGGCTTGACTAAAGATGCATGCGAAGAAGCCTCAAAAATATTTTGGAGCCTGAAAAGGGAGGGCAAATCTATAGAACAATTCGATTGCGTGATAGCTGCAATATTCATTGCGAACGGGATTAACAAAATCTTAACAAGAAATTCAAGGCATTTTGACAGGATTAAGAGGCTGGAAGTGTTAAGCTATTAGGTTGATGAAAGGTGGGGGTTGTAAAGGTTTTTAAAGAGTATTTGATTATTATATTAAAATGGAAGAAGTACACTTTGAGTCAAATCCACTTGCACCAACTGCTACGGAAAGAATAATACATACGCCTATACATTTCAAAAATCCGATAGACGCTTACCATACCAGACGACAACCCAACGAATTTCTTGACTCAAGGGTAATTGAATTCTATGCTCAACGTCAATTATATGTAGTAGAAGTACCTACTGAAAGGATTATAGTTGCCACTTTTTATTTACCCCATTCATTATACATACTTGGTGTGCTTGGCGTAGTAAGGACTCCTCTTGGAGATGAGCCAGAACTATTTATAGGAAACTTAGATGAAGTTGATTTGGAAAGGATTGGTAATCTCCAGTACACCAGAAGTATAGAAGATGCAGTTGCTAAACACCTTAAATTAGTAGAAAAAATAGAAATGGTATTTGCACCTCATGCTGAAATATCACCAACAACTTACACTTATCTTTTCAATCAACTATACCAACAAAACGTATCTTCATCTGAAAGATAGCTAATTTTCCTTTCCCCATTCCCAAATAGTAAATTATATAAACAAGTTATCCGAGTTTTAAAGCCATGAAAAAAGGCATTTTACTTATTCTCTTGCTTATTCTAACAATACCGATAGTTTTTGCAGACATAACAATAACAACAGAGCAAAACATCTACAATCTCGGGAACAGTATAAGGGCGTCTGCTTCTGTGCTGCAGGACAAGGATTTTGATGGTTTGTTTAAACTGGAAATTTCATGTGGAAATTATAAATTTCAATATTACTTAACCCAAATATTTCTGGAAGCAAACTTTCGCCAGGCTGTTAATCCGGAATTGCCTCCTGTAGCGAGACCCCAAATGCTCGGCAACTGCTCAATCACAGGCGACTTAGTGACATATGACGACCTGATTATCGAGCAAAAGGACTCAAACGGCTTTTCTGTTACAAATCAATTAAATGTGCTGCCAGTCAACACAAAAATTACAGCGCTTCCTGGTGATATAATAAAAGTTACAGGAGTCATAAACGAGGCATTCGGCAACAATGTCCTGAAAGCCTCTGCCGAGATTGCCCTGGACAGCAATTCTTACCCAATTGACGCTGTCGGGGGCAAATTCAACTTTACTTTAGACCTGCCAAAAAACATCAAGTCAGGAGAGCACACAATAGGGATAAGCGCCTCTGATGCAAAGGGCAATTCAGGCAGCTCCTCGATTTTGATTGGCATAACCGCGGTCCCTACCTACATAAAGACAGAATTAAGCTCGGACAGCATGCTGCCGGGCTCAAGGATTGATATAACCGCTTCTTTATACGACCAGGCAGACGACCTGATAAACCTGTCTCTGGGCCTGGAGCTAACAGCCCCAAATGGCAACAATGTATTCAAGAAAACTGTGCAGAGCAATGAAAAAATTGACTACGAGTTCAGCCAGTACGCAGAGCCGGGCCTGTATAATCTGGAAAGCACTTACAAAAATTTGCTTGAGCAGTCATCAATTAATGTCACGACAATAAGGGAAGTAAAAATAAAATATGAAAATGAGACTGTGCTCATAGAAAACATCGGCAACATCCCGTTTGAGGAGGAGCTTACTTTTATCCTCGAGAGCGAGCTGAAAAAATATCCGCTGACAAAGAATATCAAGGTGGAGCCCGGGAAGCTGTTAAGCATTGACTTGTCAAAAGAAGTTCCATTAGGAGTTTATGATATTATACTGCCAATAAAAGAGGGGCTGGGCCCAGTCCAAGAAAAAGCAGATGAAACGCTTCAGGGAGCAATAGAATCAGCACAAGAAAGCCTTGGCAGCTTATTGCCGGAAAATGAGGAGATTTTGGCTGGCAATGTCACAATTCATGACAACAGGCCTGCATACAGGAAAATTGCCTCTGGATTTGCGTTAATCAGCGGCGCCATAACCGGAGCAGACGGGGTGCTTGCTAAAAACCCTTTGATAGCACCCATAATATTAGTTATCCTAGTGGCAGTTCTGGTATTCCGCTATGGCAGAAAGCCCATAATGAGATTAATTAAAGGCAAAAAAGAAGACGATGAAAACAAGGGCAACGAGAGCTAATTTCTTCTTTTTCTTTCCCCGTCCATCACAGAAGCCTCGCCAAGAGTCTCGTCTAATAGATCCTGCGCTGTTTTCAGCAAGCCGACTTTTCCTTCTGCTGAGCAGTAGGGGCATCTGGCTGGTGCCTTGTCCTTCCTAAACTTATACCCGCAGCTTCTGCACTCCAAATCCAGCATAAGACTACTATGAAGTAGGAAGTATATAAATTTTGCGGGAAAAATTTTTATGAATAAATTTAAAATTTTAAAACCGCTAAAAACAATGAAATATTCAATAAAATAATTGCACCAAAAACGATGTTCAAAAATAAAATAACGAGAGCGTCCTCTTAATGTAAAAGTAATGGAGGAGACCAGCTTGCGATTGCCATATAGCAAAAAACCGAAATGTTTAAAAAGAGACATATTTACCTTTGTTTTATGATAGCGCAAAGCATAAGGCAAATAGTAATCGCTTCTATTATAGCTATCATTATAATTATTATTTAGGGCCCAAAAACGAATATTCTGGAAGGGCCTGGGCATTTTGAGCTTGATTCTGGAATATTCTAAAATAAAAATTGCATTGGAGGAAGTCATGGTAAAAATAGAGATATACGATACATTAAGAGATGGAAGTCAGGACCCAGATCTTGATTTGACACTAGCAGATAAACTAAGAATAGCTAAAATGGACGATCAAGTTGGTGTCCCATTTATTGAGCTAGGGTGGCCATACTCTAATCATTCAGACAGAAGAATTTATGAATTTGTAAAAGAATCCGGATTAAATGCCAAAGTTACAGCTTTCGGTTCTACAGGAAAAATCAATTCAAAACCAGAGGAAGATGACAACTTAAGGGCCATAGTTAAAACAAATGCGCCTATTGCGACAATATTCGGCAAATCCTGGCTTTTGCACGTGAGTAAGCAGCTTAGGGCAACTCCAAAAAAAAATCTTGAAACCATTTTTGACAGTATTCGGTTCCTAAAGAGGCATCATGAACAGGTTTTTTATGATGCAGAGCACTTTTTCGACGGATTTAATGATAATGCCAAGTACGCACTCCAGTGTATAGATACCGCAATTGAAGCTGGCGCAGATAGAATTATTTTATGCGACACCAACGGCGGGGCGTTTCAATGGGATATAAGGGAAGCCACAAAAAGTGTTATAGAGTATTTAATAAAAAATGGCAAGAATGCCAAACTCGGAATACATGCGCATAATGATGGCGGATTGGGAGTTGCAAATAGTTTAGAATTTGTTGAGCTGGCAAAAGAACCAAGATACAGTCCTTTTATTGTTCAAGTGCAAGGCACTTTTGCAGGTTTTGGTGAAAGAATAGGAAATGCCGACCTATTTCAAATCTTAGGCAATTTAGATAGAATGAAAGTAACTACAGATATAGATTCTCATCGCACTGCCCTTACAGATTATTACAGGGATTTATGTGAAATTGCGGGAGTGCGGCCAAACCCAAATCATCCTTTTGTGGGAACAAATGCCGGCAGGCATAAAGCTGGAGTTCACGTTGATGGAGTATTTAAAGGAGCTTCGTATGATTTCTACGACTTAAGGAGAGTTGGAAATGAAGGTTCCGTTGTAATGTCTGACCAAGCTGGTACGGCAAACTGGGCATACTTGGCAGGAAAATTTGGTTATAATGTTGATAAGACAGACTCAAGAGTTAAAGCAATGTTAGACAAATTCAAAGCGATGAAGAGCATGGGTTATCGAATAGGGGCACTCGAGGCAGAACATTATTTATTGGTAGCAAAGCATTTGGGTGGTGCAAGGGGCTTATTCAGTATAAACCATCATAAAGTTATAGATGAGGATGGCATCAGTACCTGTGATTTAGAAGGGCGTGTAAATGGTAGTGTAGTTAATGTTACAAAAAAAGTAAAAGGTGGCCCTGTTGATGTTACGTACCTTGCCATGCAGGAGTTGTTGTCTGGAAAATATGAAAGTATAAAAGATGTTGAATTATCTGATTATCGGAGTAAGAAAATAGATGATGAAGAAAATCTAGGTGCAGCAGCAAAAGTACGGGTTCGAGTAGAATTTAAATATACGGCAAATGGCAGAACTGCTTACTGGGAAAATGAGGGCGTTAACCACGACGTAATAAAAGCCAGTAGGGAGGTAATAGAAAAAGGGTTCCGTTACCACCTCCTTAAACATGAAAAATCTCTTACAAAAACTTCTTAATTCCCCTGCCTGTCATGCGCCCTTAAGCTTGGCCTCACTTTCTCGTAGCCTTTTCCTTTGCCTAAAAGCCCCCTTGCCCTTTTGCCTGCGCTTGTCAGGCCTCTCTCAGCCCTGCCTTTGTGGTCAATAATCCAGCTTATCCTCTCGTCTGCCATTATCGAGGGGTTGTGCCCGTCAACAAGAATTACCTCATACCAGTAATGCAAGCCGTCTTCTCCAACGTAATAGCTGTTCAGAACCTCGCAGTTTTGGTAATGCTTTGCAGCCCTCTGCTCAGCAACCTGCTGGTAGTTCATCGTCAAGTCTTTTCTCCTTGACATTGCCTTTGGACGCCTAGGATGCCTTATCTGAGGCCTTTGCCTGCCGCCCCTGTTTACCCTTTGCCTTACAACGATAAATCCCTGCTTTGCCCTGTACCCAAGAGAACGGGCCCTGTCAATCCTTGTAGGCTTTTCAACCCTTATTGTTGCAGGCTCCTGTCTCCATTTTATAATGCGCTGCTGCCAGAATTCAAGCTCTTTAGGCTTTTTCCAAGCCTCCCTAATGTATTGGTACATTCCCATTTTAAGCTTCCATTCAATTTGTCAAGGTAAGATTCTGGTAAGCAACTACCAACATCTCTTACAAGGATTTGGAATTTTATGCGATTTATAAAGGTATTGGAAATTTAGAAACAAAAACATTATATATTATAGTCTAAAAAGATATAAGCATAATGAATGAACTAGAAAATAAAGGCATTCTCTTAGTCATTGGCATTATGGTTGCAGTGGCAATTGCAGGATTTGTTCTTGTTTTGTTTCTGAACAAAGACTACCAAGCAGCTCTTGCTGAAAAGCCTGCCGAACTCCAAAGTCAGCAGATTCAAAATCCTGATGTTAGCGCTCAAGAAAATCAAAAGCCTCCTGGCAAAACAGAAAGCACTATTGATGCATGCGTTGATTTTGACAATGGAAGGAATTATTATGTAAGTGGTGTTACAACAATAGAGAGCATTCATGAATCTCGGCAGGATTATTGCGCAGATAAAATCACTTTGACTGAATTCTACTGCAATAAGGAAGGCGGCATAAGCCAAGAGGCTTATTTTTGTTCTAATGGATGTAGTGGTGGGGCGTGCCTGAGTCCTAATCAAGTGACTAAATGCACAGATTCCGACAGCGGAAGTAATGAATATTACGTAAAAGGCACTATTGAAGGTGATGGGCGTATATTAGGCAGCATGTATGCCGGAACTATAAGAAAAGCCACTGACTTTTGTTTGCAGTTAAAGAAGGAAACAGGATATACATTCTATCCTTGGGAATACGACCCAACTTGGAATAAGGATGATATTTTATCCAATCAAAACAAATATATTAATTGTGAAAAGGATTGTGGTATTTATGAATTTTATTGCGGCAACAATTTGACGTGGGCAGTATCGATGCAATGCCCAGCTGGCTGCAAAGACGGAGCTTGTGTGCAAGAATCAGCATGCACAGACAGCGACGGCGGGCAGAATTATTATGTAAAAGGAACAGCGCTTGGATTTAATGGAAAAAACTCAGATTATTGCTTTGATGGTAATACTAAAACACTTGTTGAATTGTATTGTGACGGACAAGGAAATGTACAAAATATCTACTATGACTGCCCAAGCGGTTGCCAAGACGGAGCCTGCATTGGCGGTGAAAAGGGCTAAGCAATGCAAGATTGGCATCCTGCAACCTATGCTTTGGCAAAGTTTAAATAACTCAACTGAAATTAAGCTAAAAAGAGGATACTGATGCCTGCAAAACAATCTGATTGGCAAGATTACTATAAGAAGTTAAGCGCAACCCTGAGTAATTTTGAAGCAAGGATAGAAAGGCTTGAGTCGCAGGTTACAGCGCTGTCAAAAAAAGCGCCTTCTGGTACAGCAACTGAAATTGCCTACCAAAGCCCGCCTAAAAGAAGGCTTGGCTGGGGGTTGGTATGGCTGGGTATAATGCTTTATATTCTGCCGTGGTTTGGTTTTGGAATTTTTAGGTACATACTTCCTTCAATTTTTGGAGGGATTTTGCCGTTAGCAATCTTAATTGCAGGCATTGTTATTATACTCACAAATCCAAAGCAGGCTGTTGGAAAAGTTGCAAAATCAAAAAAAGAAGTGGATTTAGGAGAGGAATCAATATTAATGCCTGAAAAGGAAACTGTAAAAAAAGAGGCAAAGCTGCAGCCTTCTAAGCGAGTAACCAAATCCAAAATGGACATTGAGTCGAGCATTGGACAGAAATGGTTGCCTAAAATTGGAATTGTGTCCATAGTATTGGGAGTGGCTTTTTTTGTAATTTATGCAATCCGAAATAAATGGATTGGACCTACAGGGCAGGTTGCATTGGGCGTTCTTGCAGGAATAGTCTTGATTGTGCTGGGCGAAGTATTTTACAGGAAGGACTACCAAAATTATGGCTTAACCCTTGTTGGAGGAGGATTTGCAATAATCTATTTTGCAATGTTTTCTGCTTACAGGTTTTACTCAAAGGAAACTGGAATAACTTTGCCTGTTGATATCGGAGCACTTACAATAATCATAGCGGCTGCAGTATACTTCTCTGTAAGATATGATTCAACCATCATTGCAGGCGAAGCTTTCTTTTTGGGCTACATTGTTCCGCTTCTAGTAGCATCAGTCAATACTTTCTTCCTAATCTACGCCATGGCGCTTACTGCAGGCTTGACTGTTTTGACTTATTTTAAGAGCTGGAAACTGCTTGGGGCAGGCGGAATAGTTGCGATGTACGTGACACACATATTCTGGCTTGACTATTACACGGGAAGCAATGAAAGCCTGCTTCATCTTATATTCCTCCTTATATATTTTGTGATGTTTGCTATTATGGCGATAACAACAAGGGAAAGCCTAAAAGAAAAGGTAGATTCACTCGTAAACTCAAGGAACATTGTTGCAGTGCTGTTCATCGTAACTTATCTGTTCTTGTTCATGATCGATTTCAGAAATGTGCTGCTTGTGATAACCCCGCTTGTCTTGCTTGTATTTTCTGCTTTTCAACATATTGATTTTTGTGTTTAACAGGGACAGAAACAAGATTGAAAATGTAATCGGCATATTGCTCAATTCGCTCTTTTTTTACGGATTAGCCATGTGGCCCGGGTTTTACTTCAAGCAAAAAGGAGGGGGGCTGCTGGCTGCGTCCCTTGCGGTGTTTTACCTGATTTTTGCCTACTTGGCCTACAACAAGAAGATAAGCCATTACTTTAACACATACCTCGTGCTTTGCTTTGGGTACTTGGCGCTTGCAGTTCCGCTTCAATTCAACAGGGAATGGGTTACTATTTCATGGGCAGCATTGACTCTAATATTGGTGCTTTTGAGTTTCAGGCTAAAGGAAAATGTGATAAGAATAGCCAGCTCTGCTGTTGGAATCATAACTTTAGCCAGGCTGCTGTTTTATGATTACTACGCACTTGCCCCAATTGACTTGTCAAATATACTAAACAGCACAAGATTGTTTGCATTTGCTTCAGCAATCATTATATTTTATGTCATTGCGTACTTGTACTACAAAAACAAGGACTCATTCGAAAAATACAAGAGCTATATTATTTATGTTAATGCTGCCTATGCCATTGCAGCTACGCTGCTGACTACCATTATAATCTGGCTCGAAATCTGGGATACAAGCCTTGCGCTTAATGCAAAGAAGCTTTGGACATCGCTTGCATTTATATTGCAGGCCATTATAATCCTGGCTTTTGGATTCTCTGCGAAAATAAAGCTTTTCAGGCTATTGGGCTTGATTTTGTTCGGGCTTTCAATAGCCAAGGTATTCTTGTATGATTTAAGCAACCTTGAAACAGGATACAGAATAATATCCTTTATTGTGCTTGGAGTTATTGCGTTATTGGCAGCTTACCTTTACAATAAATACAAGGAATATATAGCATGAAAAATAAAAATAACCTGTTCAAATTGGCATTCGTTGCATTATTTTTTATATCCAATTTTCTGCTGGTTTTGGCATTAGACACCAATCAATATCCATACTATAAAAAAATAAATATCCCTGCTTCAATCAACGAGCCTGCCATAGTAAAGCTTGATTCTCAAGTCCTTAGTTATATGAAGCCAGACGGCTCTGACCTGAGAATAACAGAAGACGGGCAGGAAATCCCTTTAAAGCATAAAGGCAGCATAACAGCTGCCAGCTCTGCAAGGGCAGATTTCAGAGGCGTGAATTTTGGCGCCAGCAACCTTATTGACGGAGACTACAGCAGCAATGACAATGCCTATTTCCAGATTGATTCAATAACCGATCCAAATTATGCGTGGTTTATTGTTGATTTAAAGTATTCTGTGCTTACAGACAAAGCAAAAATATGGAGCTTGAACAATGATTACACATGGACAGATGTGCAAATTGAGGGCAGCAACGACAACCAAGATTGGAAGATAATCAAGAGCAAGGCAAAATACGGCATATCCGACACAAGAACCGTAACTTACCCTCCTGTTGAGTTTAGGTACCTTAAGTTTTCTTTCTGGCACACCCAAAGCTTGGTGATAAACGAAATTGAAATTTACGGCGCATACTCCGCTCAAGCCATATTTTCCGCAAAATCAGGAAAGGAATACGGGCTTTATTATGGAAACAAATTAGCGCAGGCTGCTAGTTACGATATTTCTCAGTTATCCACTAAAAAAACAACCCCTATCCTGGCGTTGGGCGGGCAGCAGCAAAATACAAATTACAATTACGATAGCGATGGTGATGGGGCATTATCAGACAATTGCCCGACAACAAGCAATGCTGACCAGAGGGACAGCGACAGCGACGGCATTGGGGATGCCTGCGACAACTGCCCAAACTCCGCTAATTCAAACCAGCAAGACAGCGACAATGATGGCATAGGAAATTCCTGCGACAACTGCCCGTCTAGCTTTAATCCAGACCAGTATGATGACAACTTAAATGGCAGAGGATATGTCTGCGACGACAACGACAATGACGGAGTTATTAACTCGCTTGATAATTGCGTGACTGCAGCTAATTCCGGCCAAAGCGATAAAGACAGAAATGGCGTTGGAGATGCTTGCGAGGATGTGGACAATGACGGCGTTTCCTTTGCAAAAGACAACTGCATCAATGCAAACAATCCCGACCAAAAGGATTCTGACAATGACAGGATTGGGGATGCCTGCGACAACTGCTTTCTTGGCTATAATCCAAACCAGTTTGACAAAAACAACAATGGCATAGGCGATGTTTGTGAGGACGATGACAATGATGGCATTGCCAATTATAAAGATAATTGCCCTAAAATTCAGAATGCTGAGCAGAAAGATACAGATAGCGATGGATTGGGAGATGCCTGCGACAATTGTCCTCAAATAAAAAATACTGAGCAAACTGATAGTGATGATAATGGCATTGGTGACATTTGTGACGATACCGATAAAGATGGCATTATAAACCCAAGGGACAACTGCCCAAAAGTTAGCAACCCGAAGCAAGAGGACCAGAATAATAACGGCATAGGGGATTTATGTGAAGATTACGATAACGATGGCGTCATGAATTTTGAGGACAACTGCCTGTACGATTCCAATCCAAAAGTTTATATTGGCGACGAGTATAAGCAATCAGACATAGACAAAGACGGCAAAGGCGATGCCTGCGATGAAAAAGACAGCAGGTTCACAGAGAATAAAGGGCTCATATGGGGAATTATCATGGCAACAATTTTGGTTGTAGGATTTCTTGCATTCAGGCTGAGCAAAAAGCCAATAAAATAGCCTTAGAATTACCCTATTCTTAAGTTTTGTATAGAGAATTTTGAATGTATAGTGACTTCGTCGCTGACTTCCACGATATGTGAAAGTAAAGTAGCAAAATAGAGGTTATTCAAAGTTCTCTATAGTTAAGTTTAAAAAACAAGCTGAGATACTTTGGGCAAAATGAAGACATACGCAGAGCACCATACAAAAATTGGACAGGTGGTATCAGATTATCATGGGCTTGCAGATCAAAATAAAGAACGTAAAACTGCCGTTCATAAAAGATGTTTAAAAATTGAAATGATGGCGAGGGTGATAGAAGAGGATACAAAAAACAGGCAAGGAGAAATTAAATACCTAAAAGTGCCGATTTTATCCAAACAAAGCCTCATAGAAAAACTTAAAGAACGTGGAATAGTAGAGGGTCTTTCAGACTCCTCTTTAATGCCGGATATCCGGCTATTAGAGTTTTATACAGGGGTGGTGTATGTTATGGCAGACTCGAAAGCTAAACGTGGTAGCAGAGTGCATATAGGAAAATATTCGTAGCAAAATACCAAATATTTTATATATCTTAAAAAACTCCTCTTTAAAATGCCAGCCGACCCTTCAAACATGCTGAAAGTCATTGAGGATTTTCCTTTGCAGTGCAGGACAGCACTAGAGCTGCCCAAGGGAATGACAGTTTCCGGCAAAGTTGACAAAATTGTTGTGTGCGGCATGGGCGGCTCTGCTGTCGGCGGGGATTTGCTGAAGATTTACATGCACGATTCAAAAGTGCCTGTCTTTGTCGTCAGAGATTATAAAGTTCCAAATTTTGTTGATGAAAACACATTGGTTTTTGCTGTTTCCTATTCCGGCAACACAGAAGAGACATCGTCGGCTTTTGAAGACGCGCAAAGAAAAAAGGCAAAGATTGTTGCTGTCACATCAGGCGGGCAGCTTGGCGTTATGGCAAAAAAAGCCATTAAGATTCCAAGTGGTTTGCAGCCAAGGGCGGCATTGGGCTATACATTTTTTCCGGTTTTGGGGGTTTTGGCCAATTCTGGGATTGTTGATGTCAAAGGCAAAGAAATTGAGGAAATGCTCGATATTTTGTCAAAAACAGATGAATTCAGGGCAGTTGGAGAAAGGATTGCAAAGAAAATCGGATTAAGAACACCGATAATTTATGCCTCTGAAATGCTTAATGCAGTTGCTTACAGGTGGAAAACCCAGTTCAATGAGAATAGCAAGGCTGCAGCATTCCATCATTCATTTTCTGAGATGAACCACAATGAGATAGCTGGATACCGGAGCATGAACAAAAGTGACTTTGCTGCAATATTTATAAGGGACAAAAACGACAATGATAGGGTAAAAAAAAGAATGGACGTGACAAAGGAAATCATCTCAAGCAGGGTTGATGTTGAAGAGGTTTTTACAAGAGGCGAGGGCTTGCTTTCAAGGATTTTTTCAGGCATTTACTATGGCGATTTTGCGTCTTATTATTTGGCGTTAGCCAACAGGGTTGACCCGACTCCTGTAACTGTGATTGAGAATTTGAAGAAGAAGCTGAAATAAAACAGCTATTTTTACTGCCTATATTGTGACAAATTTTTTTATTTCTCACAACAACTTTTAAATAACTTTAATCATTACCGGGCTTATGCTCCTCAAATCCATAAAGCTGCACAATATAAGAAGCTATGAAAATGCAGAGATAAATTTTCCTTCAGGCTCTGTTCTTCTGGCTGGCGACATTGGCTCTGGAAAGTCAACAATTCTGCTTGCAATAGAGTTTGCTATTTTCGGCGCAAAGAAAGGCGAATTGCCTGCTTACACTTTGCTGAGGCACGGCAAAAAGGAAGGCTCTGTCGAATTGAAAATGCAGATTGACAACAAGGAGGTGATAATAAAAAGGGCCCTGAAAAGAAGCAATGAAGATATAAAGCAGGAAGCCGGCTATGTAATAACAAATGGAATAAAAAAAGAAGGCACAGCAGAGGAACTAAGGGCGATTGCCCTGGAACTGCTCGGCTATCCGAAAGACCTGGTAAAAAAAGGCAAGGACTTGATTTACCGCTATACTGTTTACACTCCACAGGAGGAGATGAAAAAAATACTTTATGACGACAAGGATACAAGGCTTGAAACTTTGAGAAAGGTTTTCAACATAGACAAGTACAAAAGGGCAAAGGATAATTCAAAAATCATAACATCCTCATTGAAGGAGAAGAAAAAGCATCTTGAAGGCTACATTCTGGACTTAGAGTACAAGAAAAAGGATTTGGAGGCGAAAAAAATTGAGATTCTGGATATTGGCAATCTGTTAAGCAGCTTAGCGCCCAAAATAGACGAGATAAAAAGAATAATCAACAGCAAAAAAATTTCCATTGAAGCGATTGAAAAGGAAATAAACGAGCTGAATTTGCTCAGAAAAGAGCTTGGAATTGCGGAAGCAAACCTCAGCCACAGAATAGAGCAGAATAACAGATTGAACGAGGAGATAAAAAAGCTCGAGTCCCAGACTGAAGCGCTTAAAAAGGATGTTGAAGGCAAAAGGCTGGAGGATTTAAGCCTGACAACAAAAAAAATCGATGAGAAAGAAAATGAAATAGGCGAGGCGGAGCAGAATTACAAAAATGCGATAAAGAGGATAAAAGAGCTTGAGGTGAAAATAGAGCACTGCAATGACACTATAAGGAAGATGGAATCCCTGGAAATATGCCCGGTGTGCGAGCAGAAGGTTGATGAAAGCCACAAGCATGGCATTCATCTGAGGGAAAGCGCGAAATACAGCGAGCTGGTTCAGCAGGTGCAAGGCTGCAGGGAGGAAGAGTCAAAGCTCGAAAAAATAAGGCTTCAGCTGAAAAAAGAGCGCGATTCATTGATAAAGGAGCAGAGCCATTTCAGCGTTTTGAAAATAAAATTTGACAACCTGAATGAGAAAATCGGCCTGAGGGGTGAAAAGCACAGGCTAAAGGAAGTGATAAAAAGGGAAATAGGCCTGCTGAATTCAAAAAAATCGGAATTGCACTCAAAAATAGAAAAATATGCTGAAGCAGAGGAAAAATACAGGGCTGTGAAAAAAGAAATTGACGAATTGCTGCCTCAGGAGAGGTTTCTGGAGCTTGAGAGGAGAAAGTATGAGACAGAAAAGGAGTCAGCCGGAAGGCTGATTTTGAATCTGGAAAAGGAGATAAATGAAAAGCAGAAGGCAAAGGAAAAACTAAGCTATATCTCCCAATTGGGCAGATGGATTGATGAATTGTTTGTAAATTTAATGTCAACTATGGAAAAGCATGTGATGGTTAACATACATTCCCAGTTTAACGAACTGTTCAGGAACTGGTTTGACATTTTGCTTGAGGACGAGGCAATGAATGTAAGGGTTGACGAGGAATTCACTCCGGTAATAGAGCAGGACGGCTATGAGACTTATATTGAGAATTTAAGCGGCGGCGAGAAAACCTCTGTTGCATTGTCATACAGATTGGCGCTGAACAAGGTTATAAACGACATTGTTGCCGGCATAAAAACCAAGGACATCATAATGCTTGACGAGCCTACTGACGGCTTTTCCACAGAGCAGCTTGACAAGGTAAGGGATGTTTTAGAGCAATTGAACATGAAGCAAGTGATTATTGTAAGCCATGAAAGCAAGATAGAAAGCTTTGTTGAGAATGTAATAAGGGTGCAGAAGCAGGAAAGTGTGAGCGTGGTGGTTTGAGCATATTAAATTTCTGGGCTTAGTTTTTTAAAACCGAAACCATTGAAATCGCAGATTTCAGGGTATTCGGAATTTTCAATTCCGAAACAATCGAAAAACTGTGTTTTTCGGTGTTCCGTTTTGCTTTGCAAAACGAAACCTTTATAAATGGTATAATCTCGTTCCCGAGTATATAATTTGGGGGTTAATAATGGCTTATTCAGGGAATGTCAGAAGTCTGGAAACTGTCAAGAGAGAGGACTTGCTTAGGCAGTGCCCTGACTGCGGCAGCAAGGACATTGAGTATGCAAATGAGGAATTCTACTGCAAGAAATGCGGCTTGGTTCTGGATTAGAAAGGATAATATTCTGGATTTGAGGTTTAAACATTAATCTTGCTTCGGCGAAATATAGCAAGCGGGTCTCCTCCAGCGTGCTTACTTCCAGAGGACGCTCCCGTGATTGTTTGATTTTATTTACAGCTTGTGTATTCCAAAAATTCCCAATCAAAAACATAAACCTTTATAAATTGCCATATTTTCCTGAAATCGGCATTAAAATGGCTGAACAAGTCGCAAAATTAAAGAAAAAGCAGTGGTACAACATCACTGCCCCGAAGCAGTTTGACAATGCGGTTATAGGCGAGACTTTGGTTTATGAGCCGCAGCAGATGCTGGGCAAGACGTTGAGCCACAGCCTCATGAACCTTACAAATGACATGAAAAGGCAGAACGTGAGCATACGCTTCAAGGTTGCCGAGATTGAAGGCGACAAGGGCAAGACAAGGATCATAGGCTATGAGATAGCGCCTTCCTCTGTCAAGAGGTTTGTCAGGAGGGCAAGCGAGAAAGTTGACTTGTCGTTCACCTGCGAAACCAGCGATAACGTGTTTTTGAGGGTTAAGCCCCTGGTTGTCACGAAATCGGACATAAAGGGCTCTACAGCGGCAAAGCTTAGGCACAACATAGTTGCTTTTCTCGCAAAAACTGTCAAAAACATGACATATGACGAGTTTATCAACGAGCTGATAATGCATAAGGTACAGGCTGCGATGAGGGAAACTTTCAATAAAATATATCCCTTAAAAGTTTGCGAGATAAGGTATGCCGGCATTGAACAAAGGGAAAAGCCGAAGGAAGAGCCGAAGGAAGAGCCGAAGGCAGACGAGCCGAAAGCCGAAGTTTTGGAGCAGAAGCAATAAGATATAAAAACAAGCTATTATTCTTTTTGTTTATAGCCCCGTTTAGACAGCCCCGTAGGGAGATTTGTCTCGCGGAATCTAGCGGTCAAGGATTCGGCCCTCTGGTTGATTCAAATCAATAGAAAGGCTGAGACGGCAGTTCGAATCTGCCCGGGGCTATTTTATTTTTATTTTGACAAAAGTTTTTTAAAGTACGTATTTTTCTGTATAGGTTATGGATATAGTTCAACTACAACATCCGCAAACTCTTAGAAGTTTACGTAATTTTCTAGAGGACAAAGTTTTAAGTGATTTACATGGAGGGATTGTAAACAAAATAAGAAATTCAAATAAAACGAGAGGTAGTGATGAACGTATTAATGATGAACATATCACTGCTGTATTGGGGGAGATTGCACAACAAGCTGATGCACATTTTGGAAAACTTCTTGAAACCCAGCCTGTTGAGGCACGAATTGATTTTGGCAGGACATACGTAATGCTGGGTAATATTGGTTCATATCCGTGCATGAGTGATGGCGCACAGCAATTTTATGAGAAAGCTTGGAGGCTGCTTATTGAAGCTGGTACTGAAGAAAGCCTAACTGACGCCCATTTAGTAGCTCAACGTGCTCATGGATTGGCAAATCTTGGGGAAGTGGCAAGCTACTATAAAAGCAATCCAGATATAGCAGAAAAGTTTGGTATTGCTATACAACCATAGCAACAATTAGTTTTTTAAATAACCTCTTTTTCTATCCAAGTATGCCACAAAAACTCATCGCTCAGGGAGCAGAAGCAAAATTATTTCTGGAAGGCAATAAAATAATCAAAAACCGCTTTCCGAAATCCTATAGGATTAAAGAAATAGATGAAAAGCTAAGGGGCTTCAGGACAAGAAGAGAAGCCAAGATACTGCAAAAACTTCAAGCTATAAATTTTCCTGCGCCAAAATTGTTAAAAAATGACGAAAGGGAAAATCTAATAATTGAAAATATTGGCGGAAAACTGGTAAAGGAAGTTCTTGAAAATTCCGATTACAAAAAACTATGCAGCGAGATTGGAAAAAAAATTGCAATTCTGCACAACAACTCAATTATACACGGAGATTTAACTACATCTAACATGATATTAAACAAACAAATCTATTTCATAGACTTCGGCTTATCATTTTTCTCCGAAAAGCCGGAAGACAAGGCTGTTGACTTGCATCTATTGAAAGAGGGGCTTGAGTCTAAGCACTATAAGATATGGGAAGCTTGCTTTAAATCAGCTCTTGACGCCTACAGAAAAGAGGCAAAAAGAAGCAAAGACATTTTAAAACGATTGGAAGTCGTTGAAAAAAGGGGAAGATATCGTGCTAAAAGAGGCAGTTAAACTTCGTTTAACTTACGCCTCCCCACAGGTGATTCACAGCACGACTATCCCACCCCGACAAAAGAAGTGGAGGTTGCACAACCATGCTAAAGCACAAGGTTAAGGCCGTTCTTTTCGACTTGGACGGTGTATTGGTTGATTCTAAAAATGCATGGTTTCATGTATTCAATGACACATTAAAGCATTTTGGAGTCAAGCCCGTATCAAAAAAATGGTTTTCAAAAATTTTTGGAAATACCATAGAAAAGAATATAAAAATTTTTATAAAAATTACGACAAAAGAGGCAAACAAGCTTGCTATAAAATATTTCGCTAAAAATAGAAAATATGTCAGGGTGTTTCCAAACTCTGTAAATGTTCTTAAAAAGCTTTCGAATAACAACGTTAAAATGGCTTTGATAACAAATACTCCAAAGAGGATATTAGTGCCAACACTTAGGCATTATAAATTAAAAAAATACTTCAAGGCTATAGTGACAGTCGACGATGTCAAAAGAGGAAAGCCTGCTCCAGACATGGCTTTGAAGGCATGCAGAATGCTGAAAGTCAGGCCGAAAAACACAATTCTGGTTGGCGACACTAAAAACGACATGATTGCAGGGAAAAGGGCTGAGTGTATAACGGTTGGGTATAAAATAAATGGGGATTACAAAGTAAGCAGGCTTATTTCTATAACAAAGTTTTTAAACTAAATTAAAAGTAAATCTCTTTATGGAACTACAACTCCCAAAAGGAACCCGGGACTTTTCGCCCGAAGAGAAAATACTAAGAGACAAGGTAGTTAATACTCTAAAGGAAGTTTTCGAGCTTTACGGGTTTGCGCCTTTGGACACGCCAATTCTTGAAAAGTTTGATGTTTTGTCTTCAAAATATGCAGGCGGAGCTGAAATCCTGAAAGAAACTTTCAAGCTGAAAGACCAAGGTGCAAGGGAGCTTGGGTTGAGGTATGATTTAACCGTTCCTTTGGCAAGGTACATTGGCATGAACCCAACTATAAAGATGCCTTTCAAGAGATACCAGGTTGGAGAGGTTTTCAGGGACGGCCCAGTCGCTTCTGCAAGGTACAGGCAGTTTACCCAGTGCGATGTTGATGTTATCGGCTCAAATTCAATGGCAGCAGACGCTGAAATTGTGGGTTTGGTTTACTCTGCATTTTCCAAACTAAACCTGGAAGTTGTTGTGAAAGCCAGCAATAGGGGATTACTAAATGATATTCTGGACTATTGCGGAGTGCAAAAGGAAAAACAAGAAGCGGTTATATTATCAATAGACAAGCTTGAAAAATTCGGCGTAAATGTGGTTAAGGAAGAGTTAAAACAGCAAAAAATTGACGAGTCAAAAATAAACAAGATTATTGACATTATAAATGTCAAAGGTGATAACCGGGAAAAGATAATCCAATTAAAAAAAATTTTAAAGAATTCTGAGGGATTAAAGGAGATAGAGGAAATGATTTCTTATCTAAAAAATATGAATTGCCAAGCTGATTTTGACGTTTCACTTGCAAGAGGGCTTGCTTATTATACAGGAACTGTTATAGAAGCGGTTTTAAAAAATTCAATGGAGGCGGCAGATACGACAATATGATTGGCTCTTTTCTCGGCAAAGGCAGCATTCCAGCAGTCGGCATAAGCTTCGGGGTTGACAGGATTTATGACGCACTTGTTGAAAGGCAGGAAACAAAGCAAAAGACAAACACAAAAGTTTACATAATCCCGATTAAAACCTTGAACGAAAGCATGAAAATAGCACAGCAGTTGAGAGATGCGGGAATAAATGCAGACATTGACTTAAACGACAAGGGACCAAGCAAAAACCTTGAGTATGCAAATTCGCTTGGAACTCCGTATGTTGTTTTTGTCGGCAAAAAGGAATTGGAAGAGAATAAAGTTAAGCTGAGAGATATGAAAAGCGGGAAAGAGGAGATGATGAAGATTGAGGATGTTATTAATAAATTTCCAAATGTCTCTGGTCTATAGAAATATCATAATGCTGACTTGAGCCATAAAATTCTGCTATTCTTTGCATCAAATTCAAATCACAGTACCCCATGCCTTGTATCTTATATTTTTCTCCATCTTTAAAAAATTTTAGTGGTTCGTCTTTAACTTTGCGAACTATCATTTGTATACTCATCTTTTTAGCAAATCTATCAATGATTTGGCCATGGTATATCTCATCTTTCCGATTGAATTCTAGATAAGGCACCCCTTCTATCATAAATTGCACTACCTTGTATATTCCACTTTGTTCAGGCCATACGACATTTGGTATTCTTAGTTCTAAACTCATTTTAGTAGAAAATAACATAAATTGCCTTATAAATCTATACCTCAGTCAGCACAACAACTTCCCCTTCATCATCAATCAAGACAGAATGCTCTGCTTGGGTTACAATTCCCATGCCGAGCTGGGTTAATTCCCTCAATGCAAAGTTTGCTTTTGCGCCGAACTTTCTCGTCAGCCATCTTTTTGCAAAAGGCAGGCCTTCATAGCTTACTATTTCCTTAAGAACATCCCTTGTTATCGGGCTTCTGACATTTCTTGGATGCTCAAGCATGAAAACAGCAGGCAATCCTTTTTCAGCAACAACCCCTGCGCCTATTGTGGCAAACGGCTCGACTGCAAAAGCCATGCCTTTCTTCAAAGTAGTTTTATTGCCGTCGTCGATATTTGGCACTGTAGGTTTTGTATGAATGTTGTACAAGTCCAAGCCGTGCCCAGAAAGATTTCTGACAGGATTATAGCCGTAGCTTCTGATTGCATCATTTATGACTTTTCCAATCTCCCTTAATTCCGTCCCGACATTTACAATTTTCAAAGCCTCTTCCAATGCCTTTTGCGCAGCTTTCACCAAATCGCCATATTTTCCGGACAAGTCAATAGTGTAAGCATTGTCGCCAATCGCGCCGTCAACATGCACCCCCAAGTCAAGGCACACCACTTGGCTATCAAAAATTGTCTTGTCGTCTTCCTCAACGCAGAAATGGGCAGCTATTTCATCGCATGAAATCTGGACAGGAAAAGCAGGCTTTCCGCCCAATTCATGGATTTTCTTCTCTATTAACTCTGTTGTTTCAAGCAAAGAATTGCCTTTCTTAATCAGTGACTTTCCATACTCCAGAACTTCGGCTGATATTCTGCCGGCTTTGATGTAGTTTTGCTTGATTTCTTCGTCCATTAGAAAAAAAGATTTAGGGGGTTATTTAAAGGTTATTACTTCACCCTCACCGTCTCCAAATTCCTCGGTGCAACCGTCTCAATTCTGAATCCTTTATGAATAGAACTTGCCAAATCCAGGCATCTTGAGTTTTCTCCGTGATTTACAATGACCTTCTTAGGCCTTGGCTCGCATTTTGCTACAAAGTTCATCAATTGATTTCTTGATGAATGCCCTGAAAATCCCTCAACAGTATGGACATGCATCTTGATCTGCAGCATCTCCTGCTTGCCTCCGTCTGAAAATGTAAACTCTTTCTCGCCTTTCTGGATTCTTCTTCCCATTGAGCCTTCACCCTGGTAATTGACAAAGCCCATGGAATTTTTTGGATTGTCGCAAAGGTGCTTCAAGTACTCGACAGAAGGCCCGCCTGTAAGCATTCCTGAAGTTGCCAAGACAACGCAAGCCCCTTTATTCTCAATGACATCCATCCTTTCCTTTTGCGAGCCGACTCTTGTGAAAATCTCGTGCAAAAACGGGTTCTGATCCTTGTGGAATATGAGTTTGCGTATATTGTTGTTCAGGTACTCCGGATAAGCTGTATGTATCGCTGTCACGTCCCAAACCATGCCGTCAATATACACTGGCACAGGAGCCATCCTGCCTTCCCTGACCATTGCTTCGATTGCGAGCATTACCTCCTGGGCTCTTCCAACACCAAGCGTAGGAATCAAAACCTTTCCGCCTCTCTCCATAGTTTCCTTTATTATCGTCATTAACTCCTCGTCAGTTTCCTGCCTGTGCGGCATTATGTTTTCCTTTCCCCCATAGGTTGCCTCGAGCATCAAAGTTTCAAGCCTTGGAAACATTGTGACAGCAGGCTCAAGCAGCAAAGTCCTGCCGTATTTCTGGTCGCCTGAATAAAGTATGTTGTGCAGGCCGTTGCCTACGTGCATGTGCACCATTGCACTTCCAAGTATGTGCCCTGCATTGTAAAGGGTTATTCTTACATCAGGTGTTACATCACTGACTTCATCATATTCCAGAGTTATGGTGTGCTTCACCATTTCCTTTATTTCCTCTGATGTGAAAATAGGATCCTGCCCGTCTGCCCTTTGTATCTTTATGTAATCCAGCAGAAGAAGCGCAGAAACATCCCTTGTGGGTTCTGTGCAGTACACAGGCCCCCTGTAGCCGTATTTGAACAAATAGGGTATGAATCCGCAATGGTCTATGTGTGCATGGCTTAATATAACGGCATCCAAGTCGTTAATGTTGAACTCAGGAGCATCCAGATACGGGTATGGCTTTTCGTCAGAAGCGACATTAATGCCGCAGTCAAGCAGCACTCTTGACTCGGGAGTCTGCAAAAATATGCAGCTTCTTCCGACCTGCCTGCCGCTTCCAAGGTAAGTGAGCCTAATCCACTCATTTTTCTTCTCCCTTCTCCAGCCGTCATAAATCCTGTGCCCGACTTTGTCAAGGAATTTTCTCCTGTAATCGCTGTGCTGGTACAATACAGCCCTTATGTTCTCTATAAGCTTGGACCTTATTGCCGGCTTTCTCCTTATCAACGGCACCCACAATGTCTGTGTCCTTATGTCCCTCAAAAGAGAGCCCTGCTTGCCTATTGCCAAGCCAGGCTTGTCAGCCTCAATAATAACCCTGCTTCTTTGCGAGTCAAAAATGACCTGGTCAATGCCCGCCTCTTCGGGAATCAGGGAGCGTATTATCTTTTCAGCCTCTTCCATGTCCATTGTAATGCCCGGGTCAGGCCTTAGCTCAACTCTTTTTTTTATGTTATCAACTATCCTCTTTATCATCCCGTTGTTGTTCAGGAAGAAGTCCTTGTCTTTGGTGTAGAGCACTATGTTGGCCCCTTCAAAGTTTATGTCGCTTATTTTGTTTTCAGGGAGGTTCTTAAGGATCTCCTTTGTGATGTCTGCCATTTTCAGAATTTTATTGAATTTTTATTTAATTTATTTTTTAAGTGCTGTTTTCAAAACTACGGTAATAAAATTTAAGTAAAAACTGGCAATTTTGCTTTTGTTTTGCAGAAAATTTATGCTTCAATCCTGTATTCTATCTCCTTTGAAAGCACTTTTTTAATGCCGTCTTTCGTAATAGTCACTATGTCAATGCCGTTGCCGGATGCTATGTCGCGCTGCACGGCTGCGTTTACGCCTTTTGCAGCAAGCTTCACGCCTTCATCAATGCTTAGCCCTTTCCTGTACAATGTTTCCAAAACTCCGAATGCCATTACAGAGCCTGATCCCGAAGAAATGTAATCATCAACCTCGACTATTGAGCCGTCAGGGCTCAAGTCGTAAAGGTGCACTCCCTTTGAGTCTTTGCCGCCCACGATAAAATGGCTTATTCCCGGTATTAGGCTCAGCTTTCTTATATTGTTATAGACGAAGTTTGCCAGCAGGCTTGCGGCTTCCTTCACAGTGGTTTCGCGCCCGGTTCTTATGTCTTTTAACCTAAGCTCTGCCTTCAGGTATTTTGTCAATAGCTGCACGTCAGACACAGTGCCCGCGACTGTAACGGCTATATTGTCCGTTATGGTTATTATCTTGTCAAACTTCTTGTAGGTTATCAAATATCCTGATGTAGCCCTTTTGTCCGCAGCAAGCACAATGCCGTCTTTGCACACTATGCCTATAGTTGTCGTGCCTGTTTTCAGTTCCTTATCTTCCATTTCTAAAACCCGAAGAATTTCTTATACTGCTGAAGATATTGAATTAGTATTTAAATGTTGCGGTGGTAATGGAATTGTTTATTTACCAATCAATGACTTGACCAACGCCATTAAGTCTTCCCTCAGGAAAAAGGGGGACAAAAACCCTACTTCAATCTTTTCTTCCTTTAATTTCTTGAGCAATGGTTCCGCATATTTTTCTGAAACGCCGGGATGTATCGCAAATTTGACCTTTTCGTTCATGTGGCGTGCTTTCCTTATCAATTCATCCCCACTCATCTTATCCATATATATATCTGTTATTACCAAATCCACTAAATTCCTACCCTTTCCCTTCAGCATGTTTAATGCCTTCCGGGGATTATCACTTAAATACAACCTGTAGGGGGAATTCTGGAACATACCTTCATATACTCCCAGTACATCCTTGTGTTCATCAACAACAAGAACACCTTTCATTTAAACCTCCAAAGAATTATTTCAAACTCTCTTCAAAAAGAACATTGACAGCATTCACGAAGAACGGGCTGCTTATCCAGATTGCAACCTCAAAATCAGGGGCAACATTTGCATTTGAAACCATGAAAGCCATTTCCTTCCCGTCAACGTTTACAAAGCTTGTGCTGGCGTTGTACTCAACATGCTCGACATTCTGCAGCTTCTTCATTGCAGCCTTGTTGAACGGCGAGTAAAACCTCACCTTTACTCCCTTCTTTGCGAAGCCCGCTGCAAATCCCTTCAGCAGCTTGGCTGTCCTCTCTACGTGCTCGCTTGCCGCGACAACAACAACGCTTGATTTTGCCTTGGAAAGCATGTTTTTCATGAACCTGTTTATGTCAGTCCTTCCCACGATAGATTTTGAGATGCTGGAAATGTCAACGTGCTGCACGCCTGTCTTGTGCAAAAGCTCCAGCTCCTTGAACTCGTCAGTCTCCTTGACGCTTTCAAACTGCATTACGAGCTCGTCAGCCTCTTCCTTTATGTTTTTCTTCACCCTGTCAAGAATCACTTCAGGGCTTACTGCAAGGTACTTTATTGGCTTGCCTATCTTCATTATGATAAATCCCTTCTTTTCAAGCGATTCAAGAACATCGTAACAACGGCTTCTGGGTACTCCCGAGATGTCGGCAAGCTCGCCTGCAGAAGCTATGCCCCTGCTCAGCAGGGCAGTCCATATCTTGACTTCGTATATGTTCAGCCTGAAGTATTTTTTCAAATCCTGCAAAAATTGTTTTTCCTGCTGCATCTTTCACTGAAGTATGGGTTAGTCCTTTATAAAGCTTTCTATTGTGTAACTACTTTAAAGGGGTTATAGATTTTTGGCATGACTAGAAACTTCAGAAATCTCGTAACTTCCATAATTACCTAGGTCTAATATGTCCCCTTTTAATAAAATAGGACATGCTCCTGCTTTGTAGACTATAACGTGGTTGTTATTTCCAGCGAATTTTACTTTAAGTTCACCTTTTACGACAACTGCATCAACTCTGCCTTCTCTGGCAAATAATTCTACATTTAGTTCTAAATCCCCTCCACTAGCTATAATAAATTTGTCTCCAATAGAACTAAATGATGGCTGTATACCTTCTGGTCTTTGTATTTCTCTAAATAAACTTGGAAGCATTTTTACTCCAGTGTAAAAATAGATTACTTATCAAAAATATTTACCCTTTTCTCCTGAACAAAGCAACAACAAGCACTATCCCTACAATTACTGCAATTACTTCTGCAATTATTATTCCAGTGACAAAAGCATTGCTTCCCAAAAAGCTTTCCCGGGTTACAACAGCGCCTTCAGGAGCTTCTTCATCAACAACAGTAGCAGTTGCCCTGCCGGTTGTTGGTGATATAACTTCAACTTCCTCGCCTTCCTCGGAAGTCTTTTCCTCCTCTGCTGTTTCTTTCCTTGCAGTTGCGCAGTCGTTAACAGTCAATGTAAGCGCCTTCTCTGCCTTTTTCCTGTCATCATCATACAATGCCTTTACGGTTATTGGGTAGCTGCCTGCCTCAGCTTCATTTGGAACGCTGAACGAGTATGTTCCTGAAAACCTGCTCTCGTCTTCGTTAGGCTCGGCTGTAATCTCCTCTACATTTTCCTTCAAATCAACGCCCAAATCGCTGTTAAACACATGTATTGTGACATCTTCCTCGTCTTCATTTCCTATATTTACGACAGACATGTCAGCCTGCACATTCCTCCTGTTGCATGAAACCTCTGCAGGGCTTAGTGTGCTTCTGGTGATTATAAGCTGGTGGCTTTCCTTATTGACTTCAAGCTCCAGGTCCATATCCGCCTCGTGGTTTGTGCCGTTTTCATCCTCGCCTTCTGCATGTATCAGGACATTGAAGGTGTCCTCATCAAGCTCTATCGGAAGCTGAAACTTTAAAGTTACTCTCTTATCCCTGTCAGCTTTCAGATTAAAATCCGAGGATTCCTCATCCAAATCGTCGCCATCATCAACCTCCTCAATAGTAACCTGGACTGTGATGTCCTCAATTTCCAAATCTTCTGCGTCGGTAAAATTGTTTTTTACCTCCACCCTGAACTCGACTGCATCGCCGGGCTCGGCCTCGTCGTCAATAGTGTCCCCATCATCGAGGTTTTTTGAGGTTTTGCCGCCGACATTTACGTCAACGTCTGAGAATATAAGCTTTGAGCCTGCAGCATGGGCTGCGCTCATCAGAAATATGAATATTACAAGGCTCAGCAGCAATGACTTGCTTATTTTAACCATTTTACATACAGCTAAAAACCACCACTATTTAAATTTTTCGTTATTTCATAATGGTAACACTAACTGAATAGAAGCCCCAGGGCCATGAGCATTATGACAGGCACGAGGATTCTTTTAAGCCATGTATTCTTAAACTTCAGTATCAATTCCGCGCCAATCCACCCGCCTGCGATATTGACCAGAAGCAGAGGCACTCCAAGCCCGTAGTCTATAAGCCCCTGGTACACAAAAACAACGGTTGTGATTATTGAAATGGGCAGGGTAACAGCTTTCTGGTTTGCAAGGGCGTCCTGGAAGCTTAGCCCGTAAATCAATACAAGCAGGAATATTATGATTGTTGCGCCTCCGCCGCCAATGATGCCGATATAGCCTCCCACAAAAAAGCCTCCAATGGCGCTTATGGCATGGTGATTCATAGTAGCCCTTGTTTTGCCCTTCTTGGGCTTTATGCGGTCCTCAAAAAATACCAGGAGGGAAATTGATATCATAATGATTCCAATGGCCTTTTTTAATATCTCCTCATTGATGTGTTTCAGGAATAATGAGCTGATTAGCGAGCCTATTATGCCTGCCAATGCAAAAGGCAGCACATACCTGAGCTTTATTTTCTCCTTCATTGAAAATCTGGCCAGGTTGCCTGTTGCAATTCCAAGCATGGAGAATCTTGCGGTTGCAATTGCTGTATGCACCGGAATGCCAAGAAATATCATTGCAGGCGGCAAAATAAGCATTGCTGTCCCTATTACAGAGCCTATTACTGAAGAGAAAAGGCTGACAATAAGCAGTAAAATTAAATTTGCCGTCTCCATGAAAATTGCAGCATATTAACAGAAAGTTTATAAATCTTGTTCAAAACAAATTTTTTATGGTAGGCAACATTCCCAACTTCACAAAAATAGACATTCTAAGGTGCTTCCTGAAGTTCAGCAAAAATACAGGAAGGCAGGAGCTTGCAAGGGAACTTGAGCTTGGCGAAGGCACTGTAAGGACAATACTTAAAAGCCTGAAGTCCAAAAAATTGCTTGAGCAGACAAAAAAAGGGCATTTTCTCAGCAGGAAAGGCGCCGATGCGTTGCAACACATTTATGGCTGTATAAGCGCCCCAAAAAGCATAGCAATGCACAAGATATATCCCGACTCCAAGAAAGTCGGGGTCATGATTAGAAATGCGCCTAATCTGGAGGAGCTGTACAGGCTCAGGGACATTGCTGTCAAGAACGGGGCAGACGGCGCAATCATATTAAAATTCGAAGGCAGGCTTTACGCCCCCGAATACGAATATGAGCAGGACTACAAAGAACTGGAGAGAAATTTTGATTTGAAAAACGGGGATGTGCTTGTTATATCATTCTCGCACGAAAAAAGAAGCGCCGAAAACGGCGCATTGGCAATTGCAGTAGATTTAAACGGCGATTTAAAAAAATTTATAAGCGAGTTTTAAAAAGAGGCGATATGATTATTGTCGGCTGTTCGCATGGAAAGCACGTTAGTTACAGGATAGCTAAAAAGCTAAAGCAAAAGCATTCCTATCTTATTACCGGCAAATTCCCGGATGGCGAATTGTACATAAGGCTTGATGCCGGCGTAAAAAACAAAACCGTTGTTTTAGTCCAGTCCTTTTACGGAAATATAAGCGACTGCATTGTTGAGGCTGTTTTCGCGTCCCGGACTGCAAGAGAGCTGGGCGCCAAAAAAATTGTATTGCTGGCGCCTTACTTCCCGTATTTAAGGCAGGACAAAAGATTTCACAGCGGGGAGGCTGTAAGCCAGAAAATAATGGCTGGGATGATTGACAAATATTTTGATGCAGTTTATGTGATGGACCCTCATTTGCACAGGAAGAACAAACTGGAAAACATTTTCAAAATAAGGGCGAAAAAACTGACTGCAAACCCTTTGATTGCAGATTATATCAAAAAAAATATTAAAAATCCCGTCATTATAGGGCCTGACGAGGAAAGCTACAAATGGGCAAGGGCTGTTGCGGAAATGCTCGGAGTTGAGTCAAGGATACTCCAGAAAAAGAGGTATTCTTCCTATCATGTCAAAGTCCAGTTAAATAAAAAAATAGATTTAAAAGGTAAAAATGCTGTAATTGTGGATGACATAATAAGCACCGGGCACACAATCTTGGAGACAGCAAATATACTAAAAAAATTGGGCGCAAAAAAGGTTTATTGCATCTGCGTTCATGGGATTTTTGTTGATGACGCATTGAAAAAATTGAACAAAGCAGGAATAAAAGTTGTTTCCACGAATACAATACCGAGCAAAATGTCAAAGATTGATGTGAGCGGGATGATTGCAAGCTGGTTAATGTAGGCATATACAGTTACTTATTTTCGCGCTTTTTACCCTGAAATTCCCTCGTTGTCATTCCAGTCAGATTCTTGAAACCTCTGTAGAATGAGAATACGTTGGAATAGCCGACTGCCTCGGCAGTTTCCTTATGCGGAAGCCCTTTCAGCAATAGTTTTTTTGCTCTTTCAATTTTTTTGTGATATCTTATTGTAGACGGGTACTCTTTGGGCTCGTAATCAAAATTGAACTTCCTCTTTTTTGACGGCAGGTACAACCCATTTCTCCTGATGTACTTCCAGTCGCTGTAAATGAAGTCATGAATCTTTAAAGAGTCCGAGTGCCCATAAGTTAGATAGTCATCTGTCGGTTTACTGCGCGTGACTCCTGCATATTTCACCAGAATCCCGTGCAAACCAAGCAGGAACCTGTTGTTAAAGTTAAAGGTGATATGTGTCCTTCCGCCTTTGCTGCTGACATTGGCTTTTGCATCAAAAAATCCCCTGACAAAGTGGCTTAAATATTCCTCTTTGATATTTTTCGGGAATTTTCTTTGATGCTTGTCCTCTGCAACTCCTCGCTCATGAAGCCTGTAGCGCATGTAGTCGGCATTATCTGTTTCAATCCAGTAAGAGTGGTGTTTTGGCCTTTTGTCCTCAATTATATGCTTGCTCTTGATTTCATCTTTAATTATTTCAACCAGGTTTCTTTTATTGGACCTGAATGTAATCCCGAGCCAAGAGTCGTAAGATGCGCATCCGTACGCGGCGCCCAAAACATAGTGCATCTGCTTCGATTCCCTGTCAAAATAAAGCTGGTCCAAGTACTGCGTCATTTTTCCAATCCTCAAAGAAGTATTTGAGGCTGATTTTCAGTTTCAACCTCTTTTAGGCAGCAGAAACCAAAACTGCTTATAAAATTATCTGATAATATTTTTGGGATGCTTTAATAGCCCTTCCCAAACACAGCCCAGGACTTTGCCTCTTTCCCGCAGTGCACGCAGTGCCCCTTTGCAGGCTTCTGCTCGAACGGGATTACCCTGCACGTCGCCCCTTCGGCTTTTTCCTTTATTGCTGTCTCGCATTCAGACTGCCCGCAGAATAAAGCCTTGGCCAGCTTCCTGTTTTTTATTGAGCCCAGAAAGTCATTGAAATTGTGCACTTCGGCAGTATTTTTTGTTAAATATTCTTTTGCTTTGCTGAACAGGCTGTTTTGTATGTCATCCAAAATCTGTTCTGCCTTTTTTTCCAGATCTTTGATTTTTATTGTTATTTTTTCATTGCTGTCCCTTCTTACCAGCACCAGTTGTTCGCTTGCAACATCCTTTGGCCCTATCTCTATCCTTAAAGGAACTCCTTTAAGCTCCCATTCGTTGAATTTCCACCCAGGAGTGTAAGTGTCCCTGTCGTCAAGCTCAACGCTGTAGCCTTTCGCCTTTAGCTTCTTGGCTATTTCCTTGGCTTTTGAGATGATAATGTCCTTGGCGTCTTTAAACACTATCGGAACAATGACAATCTGCGTTGGGGCAATTCTCGGCGGCAGAACCAGTCCTTTGTCGTCGCCATGCGCCATTACAACAGCGCCTATTGTCCTTGTGCTTAAGCCCCATGAAGTCTGCCATGCAAACTTTTCCTTCTCGTCCCTGTCAAGGAATTTTATCCCGAATACTTTTGCAAAATTCTGCCCAAGCATGTGCGAAGTGCCCATCTGTAGCGCCTTGCCGTCGGGCATCAAGGCTTCAACTGCGGTAGTGTACTCGGCGCCGGCAAATTTTTCATTGTCGGTTTTCCTGCCGGCAATGACAGGAATTGCCATGAAATTTTCAATCAGGTCGGCGTACTCGAACAGCTGCTGCATAACCTCCTTTTCTGCCTCTTCTTTTGTTGAGTGCGCAGTATGCCCCTCCTGCCACAAAAACTCCCTCGTCCTTAAAAACGGCTTTGCGTGCTTGAACTCCCACCTTACGACAGAATTCCACTGGTTGAGCAGCACAGGCAAGTCTCTCCATGAGCGAATCCATTTTGCATAGCTTTCGTACATTATGGTTTCAGAAGTCGGGCGTATTGCAAGCTTTTCATTCAGATCAGAGTTGCCTGCTTTCGTTACCCACGCCACTTCAGGCGAGAATCCTTCAACATGCTCCGCCTCCTTTTTCAGCAGGCTTTCAGGTATGAACATCGGGAAATAGCAGTTTTTATGCCCGGACCTTTTTATCTTGTCATTAAAAATCATCTGGACTTTTTCCCATATTGCATAGGAATTAGGCTTGAATACAATGCAGCCCGAAACAAGGCTGTAGTCTATCATGTCTGCTTTCAGGACTACCTGGTTGTACCACTCGTTGAAGTCTTCTGACTTTTTGACTGTCAAGCCAAGCTCTTCCTGTTTTTCTTCCATTCCAGTTAAATTGCTTTCATTTGATTTATAAAGATTTTGATGCAAGCTTGTATATAAACACAAAAGCAGCTCCAAAAACAAATCCCCCTATATGGGCAAAGAATGCTATGCCGCTCTGCGTCCCAAACAGCGAGAAAGTGCCGCTCACCAGCTGGAACAAAAACCAGACTCCAAGCATGAATTTTGCCGACACCATGCTACGGTAAAACCTGCCGATTACATGAACTTTTACATTAGGGAACATTATTACATAAGCCCCCAGAACGCCGCTTATTGCCCCGCTGGCGCCGACTGCCGGAACATTTGAGCCTATATTCAAGAGCAGGTGCAGCAGCGATGCTGCAATCCCGCTTAAAATGTAGAAAATCACATACTTAAAATGCCCGAACTTGTCCTCGACATTGTCCCCGAATATGTGCAAAAACCACATGTTGCCGAAAATATGCGCAATGCCTCCGTGCAGGAACATGCTTGTGAATAAAGTAATAAAAGTAAATTGTGCAGGCTTAAATCCGTAAGTTTCAATAAAGTATTCAAAGGAAGCCAATGAAAAAACAAATACAACAATATTAATTATAATAAAGATAAAATTTACAAAAGGAAATCTGCTTCTGGGATTCTCGTCCTTCAACGGAAAAAACTGCGCTTTTTTGTTCATGATGGCTATACTTATCTGGCTCCATTTAAAGTTTTTTCGGGAACAAAGTATTTATAAATTAACACCAATTTCTTATAACTATGTTGATTGACCATCCACCAGAAGGACGGACTGAAATTGTCAGCCCTATGCGTGGCAACAAAGTCTCACAGGCGGCAAAGTGTATTGTTATCATGGTGAAGATTGGAAAGAAAATAACGAAATACGTTTTGGGCGTTGTACCAGGCGATGCCAGAATAGATTTAAACGCTATTAAGGAATTGTTCCATGGTACATACATATCTTTTGCTACTCCAGAAATTGCAGAAAGACTGGCAGGCAGTGTTGCCGGCACTATTCTTCCATTCTCTTTTAATCCTGAGATGGAATTAATTGTTGACCCAGAACTATTGAAAAATGACGAAATCTACTTCAATGCAGCTCGCTTGGACCGTTCGATGGCTTTAAAAACGAGTGACTATACAACATTGGCAAAGCCACGTCTTGAACACATAGCAAAAGATTCAGAGCCGATTCCCTAATAATATTTCTGCCGACAATTGAATATAACAACGATTAAACGTAACATTATTCTGCTTTTTATTCTTCTACCTAATAATTATACAAATGGGGCTGCGAGGATTTGAACCCCGGTCGGACCCAGTTTGGAGCAATTATATGCTGCCCCAAGGGCCAATGATACCAAGCTACACTACAGCCCCGAAGCCCAACAACCAGCCCAGCTTATATAAATTTTCCCTAAAAAATTTCAATAATATCTGTGGAAATGCGCAGCTGCAATTCCTAAGCCACTGGCGAGACGATATTCAGAATGCCTTTTACAATGAACCTTACTGCAATGGCTGCCAGGAGAATTCCCATGACTCTTGATACGATGTTGGTCCAGTGCTCTCCAAGAATTTTGTAAAGCCTTGAGGAGTGCATCAGCAGAACCCATGTGGCAGTCAGCGTAAGAAATGCCGCAATTACAGTGACTAAAGTCCCCTTTTCCTTGACTAAAATCAGCGTTGTCATTATAACGCCCGGGCCCGTGAGCAAAGGCGTCCCGATTGGAACGCTTAAATCGCTGCCGTGGTGCTTCACGAAATTGAGCGATGCGCCAAAAACGTACAAAATGCCTATTATCAGCAGGATTATCCCGCCTGCAATCTCGAAGCTGTTCAGATCTATGCCGAAAAAGTCAAATATCCTGAGCCCCAGAAAAAGGAAAACAAAAAGCAGCACGCCTGCAACAAAAACAGCCCTGTCAACGTTCCTTCTTACCTCACTTATAGGCATTCCCTTTGTCAGGCTTATGAATATTGGGAGGTTCCCGACAGGGTCCATTATGACAAACAAGGTTACAAACGCCTCAAGTATCCCTTCCATTTTGATTTTTAATGCCTTATTTTTTTTAAATTGCAAAATATGTTGTCTGCGCTTACAGCCGCAAACAAAATTGCAGCAACAAGCAATATGTAATTCCTGGCTTTGGTTGAGTATACTGCAAATATAAGCCCTATTATTGCCAAAACCAAGTATGCAGCTGCCTTTTTTGTTAGCCTTGCCATCTAGATTTTTGAACGATTTTTTGCTCTTTATTAGCGGGCTTTTTTAGCGCAAGTTTTTTCTTCGGGAGCAAAACAAACAATGAGATGCCAATAACAAATATGGTGTAAATTATGGAGTACCTTACAATATCGGACGCGTCTGCCGCCTTGTACGCGTAAACCACAAGGCTCACGATTCCTGCAAAGAATACCAAAGGGGCAAGCGCGTGATATCCCATCTTCTCAACTCTGAAATAAACGCCCGAAATGATGAAAAAAGATACAAGGGTTATGAACAGGAAAACAACAACAATGTTCATGTACCTTATGCTTTCGAAATGGATTGTGGAATAAACAGATATATACATCGTAAACAAAAATGCGGCTAAAATAGAAGCAAAATAAAACCACTGCGGCGATTGATCTGCCATAACCTCTTTTTTACCTGCCATCTTGCTGATTTACTTGAATAATTGATATTTAAATCTATTGATTTGTAAAAATTTAATTTACATTTTTATTGATTCTGCTGCGCTTCATAGTCACTTATGATTTTGCTTGCAATCCTGCTTGCATCATTTGAGGAAATTGCAAATCCCAGGCCCTCAAAATCGCCGCCAACCTTGAAGTTGTTTATGCCGATAATTTCCCCTTTTGTGTTAATCAGCGGCCCGCCGGAATTGCCTGGGTTTATTGGTACGTCTGTCTGGATATACTTCAGGTTATTTGAGCCCAGCCTGAACGCGCTCACTATGCCCTCAGTGACAGTAAATGCCAGCCCCGCAGGATTTCCGGCTGCAATAACCTTTTCTCCAACTTTGACTTCGCCAGAATCGCCGAAATCGAGTGCGCTTAGTCCGGTTGCGTCTATCTTCAGCACGGCAATGTCTGCATCCGGGTCATAGCCGGCAATTGTGTTCGCATTATATGTCTTGCCGGAATAAGTCAAAGCTTTTATCGTTGATGCGCCGCTTATGACATGCACATTTGTGACTATGTAGCCTTTGGCGTCAATTATCGCGCCGGAACCCTGCCCTACATTGGTTTGAACGCTTACAACCGACTGCAAAACATCGTCAACAATTGCCGAGAAATCCGCGCTTTTAATCCTGATGTCTTTCAGCTCATTTTTCAGCTCGCTAAGCCTTATGTCGCTTTGCCTCTCAATCTCGTCAATGAGATCTGACAATGTTTTTATCTCCTGCTGGTTCTGCTTTTTGAAACTCCGAAGGCTTGCGTCGACAAACCCGATTTGAGATGACAAATTAGCGCCGAGAGCATCTATTCTCACGCCCAAATCCTGCAGATTTTCAGCTGTCTTTTTGCTTAAGTCCGAGATTTTTGCCTCATAATCCTGCTTGGCTATTTTTATGCTGTAGTTGAAATAAAAAAGAAGGCTTCCGGTCGGAATCAGGACCAGCAGTATAACAAGCATTATATTCTGGATTTTTTTGTCCATCATCTCATTCCTTTATTTTGTAGTCAACATCAACATAGTCCCTGGCTTTCTGTTTTTTAGCCTTTCTGTTAAACGAATGCAGCTTCAGCATTGAAATTAAAAATATGAACAGCGTGAACAATATCACCAAGATTATAATCCCCAAAGACAATGCAATCAAGCCGCCTATAATAATCAGGTACCATTTTGATATAAAAGCCAGCAAACTCCATCCTTGCTGCTTTGAGTAAAGGTAAATAAAATACACCACTATCAGGCTAAAAATTGTACCTAAGCCCCACCTTTTTTGCACAATCATCTGCCCTCGGCAAAATTCTGCATTATGAAAGAAGCCATCTGCCTGTTGTCAGCAGCTTCATAGGCTTTTGCCGCCAGCCTGTAGTTTTTCAGCTGTATGCACTTTACGGCTGCGTCATTAAGCTTTTGCTTGTCGCCTGTCGGTATAAAGCATAAAGCGGCAAACTCCGCCTTGTTCTCCGACATGAACAGGTCCCCGAGCTTTGCCAGCTTTTCCATGTCATTGGCTTTTGTCATCATTTCAATGGCCTCGATAAACTTGCTCTGCTTGTATAGCCTTTCAGCAACATCGCCCAGAATCTTCTTCCTTGCGCTTTCATCAAGCATGGAAAGGTTTACAGAAGCTATGCCTTCCTTCAGGATTTTCTCGACGATTGGATG
>JAGVXS010000057.1 GCA_018303685.1 Candidatus Woesearchaeota archaeon | reverse complement strand
TCCTGTAATCGTTAATTTTATAAACAGAAGTTCTAAAAACTGCATTATGGAAAATGCCCGCGATTTCCTGGTTCAATGGACAATAGGGTTTGTAAAGAACATGGACCTGCTCGCAAAAAAAATAGAGCATATTGAAAACGGAAAAGACAGCTTTGACTTGTATATCAGGTACAAGGACAGGGAGCAGTTCTTTATAATTATTCCAAAAATTGGTGATATGGATTCTGTTGTACGAAGGATAAATAATGAGCATCATTTCAGCATTGTAACCTTAAATTCAAAGGAAAATTTTGATATAATATTGAAAAATTGGAACAGGCTTATTTCATTCAAATTCCTCAACATCATTTTCGTGAACCCATTCTCAGAAATGGACAAGAAATGGGTCATATTCCCGCATACCCACCATAAAATCTGCGACGAAGCTTCTTTGGAAAACGGCTTGAAGTCGATGTTTAGTATGGTTGAGCCGATAGAGGAGGAGCAGCTGATTGCAAAAATTACAGGCTGAACAATATAACCTGCCCTGCGAAGCCTGAGAATATTGGGATAAGCAGATTGTCGTCAAGCTCGTCCACTAATGTCTCCACGATTGTAGCAGACAAAGCCATGCCAAGCACTATGTAGATGTAACCAGGAAGGTTTGTAAGTACAATAAATCCAACAACTATGTTTGTTGCCAGCTCTGCCAAAAAGCCAGCCCATGTCTTGTTCCTGTAGATGAGCGTTGTACCGTACCTCTTGCCGACAAGCGCAGCCACCATGTCGCCAAAAGTAGTCATTAGCAATGCAGCCAATGCTATCTTGTAGTCAAAAACAGCAAGAGATATAATCGTTGCCGAAAGGAAATAAATGACTCCATACATCCTGTTCTGCTCTTTTGGGCGTATAAACTGCGAGAAAAAGGGCATTTTCCATCCCAGTTCAAGCCTTAAGTACTCCAACACCAAAAAAATGATGAGCAAAGCGACAAGGAAAAGCAAAGCCAGCTGCTTCCCATAGCTGTTTTGGATAAAATTATAGATTATAAGAACTACAAGGATTGTTATGTGTATTATCTTCCTGCCTATTTCATGAAACAAGCCCCATACCATAAGCCTAACTTTAGCGCTTATGTATAAATAAGTTTCTAAAAGAATGCGACTGCCGGGATTCGAACCCGGGTAGCAAGCTTTTTCGTGGGCTTGAGCGAAGCGAAACCCACATATGCCAACTGGATACAGTTGTTGGGAAGCTCGAATCATAGCCACTAGATCACAGTCGCATTAGATATAGGTATAAGCAAAACATAATATTTAAATATTTACCCTATTAAAAAATTTTCAGTTTAAAAAGAAAGGTGGGAATATCAACAAAAACACTGATGTCAAAATAAAATGCTACAAGTGCGGCAATGAATATGCAATGGGCATGATGAGGATGACCCCTGACGGCAAGCAATTGATGTGCAGGAACTGCCTTGAAAGAAAGCCTGTGCAGAAGCAGGAGCAAAAGCCAGAAACCAAGGCGGCAAAGCAGGAGGAGCCTGCAATGAAGGAATATTTCTGCAAGGAATGCAAGTACAGCTTTAAAAGGGCAAAGCATCTTGTGGTTTCAGCGTGCCCGTACTGCGGCTCATCAGGCTCGATAGCTGTCAAAGGAAGCGCAGCAAGAATCATAGCAGATGCAGCCAAGATGAAAGGTGACTTCTGATGCAGGAAGTCATGGTTCCGTGCAAGAAATGCGGCAATAAAGTGCCCTCTTCTTCCTTAAAGCTTGACCTGGACGAGAAGAAGATGATATGCCCTGACTGCATCAAAAACAAACACGTCCACAAGGAGATAGAAAAGGACGTTTTTCATAAAGAGGATATCAAAGAATCTCCAGAAGCGCAAAAAACCAAGATAGCCCATAAATGCACTTCCTGCGGCTACGGCTTCAAGATAGACATAGACGCAAAAACTCCAAGAAACTGCCCTTACTGCAATGCAAGGGTTATGATGTTTTAATCCTCTCCTTTAGCCCCTTTCTCAGACTCCCCTTCATAAGAAGGCACAGCAGCCTTGCTTATTATCATGATATCGCCAATGCTCTTGACAAGCTGGTGGGGGACAATAACGCCTTTTGCGCTACCTAAAACCTTGTTCAGGAAAGAATTCTTTGTGGCCCTCACTCGCCATCCAAAAACCTTGTTTTGTGTTAATATGCTTTCTTCAACATCGCCAAAATACTCGCCATTGTCTGTAAACACCCTCATATCAAAAGTCTCGCTTATCTTCTTCATCTTTAACATATAAATCACCTTTTCTATATTTAAATTGATTTTAAACTGAAATCTTTTATCTACTGCCTAGTATATAAATCTTTTGGAAAGCCTTATTAAAAACCATTATTTTCTTACAACCTATGAAGTACAAAAATCTGGTGTTTTTAGGCACCTCCCATATAGCAAAACAGAGCCTGAATGAGGTAAAACAAAGCATAGAAAGAGAAAAGCCCGATATAATAGCCTTGGAGCTTGATGCAAAAAGGCTTCCCGCTCTGATGGACAAAAGCCGTAGAAAGATTGAGCTTAAGGCAATAAGGCATATCGGGCTGAAAGGGTACCTTTTTTCATTGTTTGGCGCTTGGGCTGAGAGAAAGCTTGGAAAGCTTGTGGGAGTTGCGCCGGGCTCGGAGATGAAGCAAGCCGTCAGGATTGCAAAGAGCTTGAAAATCAAATTAGCGCTCATAGACCAGGATATAGAGATAACTTTGAGAAGGCTTTCAAAATCAATAACATGGAAAGAGAAATGGAATTTTATCGTTGATGTTATGAAAGCGCTGTTCTCGAAGAAAAAAGAGCTTGATTTTGACTTATCAACAGTGCCGGACAAAGAGATTATAAGAAAACTGACTAAAAGGCTCAAAGAGCGCTATCCTAATGTCTACAAAGTCCTTATTGATGAAAGAAACATTGTAATTGCGCAAAACATCAAAAAGCTTGTGGATTCCGCTCCGGACAAAAAAATCCTTGTAATTCTTGGTGCAGGGCATATAGACGATGTTATGGAGTTTGTAAAAGAGCCAAAGATAAGCTATAGTTTTAGCTTAGGCTAAGATATTTCCGATATGTTTAAATATTATATTTTTAATAGGATTGCTGATGGCTGAAATACTTGACTTGGCTGACAAAATAAAGAGGTACTACAAGTTTACCCAGAGTGAATTGAGAGGCTTGATAATTGCAATATTAATCATAGCCTTTGTCTTTTCTTATGACGATTGGGGGCCTGGCAATACTTTCGTTTTTTCCGCCGGAATATACAACTTTTTCAACGCCGTTTTAATTGTGGCTTTGTCTGTATTAATCCATGATGCCGGGCAGCGCATTTGGGCGCTGGCAATCGGGTACAGGCTTGAATTCAGGATGTGGGGCTTCGGACTGATAATCTCCCTTATTGTTGCGTTTCTGAACAATGGGAGGATTCCGTATTTGTGGATTATAGTCCCTGGCGGCTTTATGCTTCACCACCTTGCCGGGCACAGGCTTGGGTGGTTTAGGTACGGAATAAACTACTTCGGGCAGGCGATGGTTGCCCTGGCTGGGCCCCTTTCCATTTTTATGCTTATTATTTTGCTGAGGGTGTTAAGCTTGTTTTCATCAAATCCTTTATTGGGCAAGGCAATCATATTTAACGTGATTTATATGATAATCAACCTGCTGCCAATTCCTCCTTTGGACGGCAGTAAGATATATTTCGGAAGCAGGATGCTTTATGCATTCGCGGTCCCGGCAATGATAATTGCAATAATCCTTGTGGTTGTCAATGTGCCAATCTTCCTTTCATTAATAATTTCGCTTTTAATTGCTGTTGTCTTGTGGCTTACATATTACATAAGCTTTGAGAGGAATGCATGGTTCGGCCCGAAGTGAGTTGCTATGTTTGAATTTCACAGGAATTGGATGGAATTGTTCTTTGTCGTGCTCATGATAGTTGGTGTCCTGATTGCGCTGGCAGCGCCAAGCGCCGCTATAAGCTATGTCATAATTTTTCTTGCGGGAATTTTCAGCGGCAGGCTGATTTACGAAAAAAGAAGCAAGATACAGCTGCCATACTTCCTCATTATAATAAGCTTTGTCATAGGATACCTGATTGGAGTTTACTACGGGAGCAGGAGGGTAATTATTGCCTTGTTTGTAGTGGGCGCTGTGTTGGGCTACAAGCTGTACGAAAAGGGGGTTTTGAAGGACACGAGGTTTTGAAATGGGCAGCTTTGGCTGCTGAGGTTAGGAATTGATAATCAATAAACCTTATAAACCCGAAAAACACTCTTTTCTGATATGATTAAGAACTTTGAGCCAAGGCTGTACCAGCAGACAATACTTGCAACAGCCGCAGAGAAGAACACGCTTGTAGTGCTTCCCACAGGAATGGGGAAAACCAATATTTTCCTTATGCTCGCTGCACAACGGCTCAAGCAATTTCCAAACTCAAAAGTGCTTTTTATAGGGCCTACGCGCCCATTGATTGAGCAGTACATGGATGTCTTCAGGCAGCATTTTGAGATAAGCGAAGACAGTATGGCTGTATTCACAGGCATGGTAAGCCCTGAGAAAAGGGCTGCGCTGTGGAAGAATGCCAAGATAATTTTCTCAACTCCGCAAGGGCTCGAGAATGACATCATAAGCAGCAGGATAGCTCTTGGAGAAGTCTGCCTGCTTGGGGTTGACGAGGCTCATCGCGCTGTTGGCGACTATGCATATGTTTTTGTTGCAAAGCAGTACATGAAGCTGGCAAGCTATCCAAGGATTATTGCAATGACTGCTTCTCCGGGAAGTGACATGGAAAAGATACAGGAAGTATGCAGGAACCTGTTTATAGAAGACATCGAAGTAAGGACTGACGACGACCCTGATGTAAAGCCCTATGTGCAGGAAATGCAGATAGACTGGGTAAATGTCGAGCTGCCAAAGGTTTTCACTGACATTCAAAGGTTTCTTGTCCTGTTTCTGCGGGAAAGGTTTGAAAAACTGAAAAAATGGGGAATTCTGAAAAGAGCTGATGTAAAATACGTTGGAAAATCTGATTTGCTGCAGCTGCAGGCAGAGCTGAGGGGCAAAATTGCCGCAGGCGAAAGGGATTTTGTGATGTGGAATGCAATATCCTTGCTTGCAGAAGTCATGAAGGTTTACCATGCGCTTGAATTGCTTGAAACGCAGGGGGTTGCAGCCCTGCACAAGTACTTTGAAAAGCTGATTGCCGAGTCAATGGCATCAAAAACCAAGGCAATAAAGTCAATAATGTCCGATTCAAACTTCAAGTCCGCTTTGATAAAGGCAGGAATATTGCATGAGGAGAAAGTCGAGCATCCAAAGCTGATAGAGCTGCAGAATATTGTTGAGAATGAAGCCAGGCAGGACAGCAATGTAAAAATCATGATTTTCAACCAGTACAGGGACAATGCGCTTGACATTGTCGGAAAATTAAATTCAATCGAGAACGTAAAAGCCAAGATTTTCGTGGGGCAGCAGAAGAAAAACGATACCGGGCTGACGCAAAAAGAGCAGAAGCAGCTGCTGGAGGACTTCAAGAACGGCTTGTTCAACGTGCTTGTAGCAACCTCTATCGGAGAGGAGGGGCTTGACATTCCCAAAGTTGATTTGGTTGTGTTCTACGAGCCTATTCCAAGCGCCATAAGAAGCATACAGAGAAGGGGGAGGACAGGAAGGCTTGACAAGGGCAGGGTCATAATTCTGATGGCAAAGGGCACCCGGGATGAAGCGTACAGGTGGGTTGCCCATCACAAGGAAAAAAAGATGTACAGGCACCTTGCAAGCATGAGGAAGAAGCTCAGCCTTTCGCTGTACGAGAGAAAGGAAACGCCGGCTGCAAGATACGTTGAAGAAAAAACAAAAATATTTGCCGATTACCGCGAAAAAGGCAGTGGTGTCATAAAGGAGCTTGCCGAGAATGACACAATTGTCAGCTTGGAAAAACTGGAATATGCGGATTATGTTGTTTCCTCGAGATGCGGCATTGAGATAAAAACAGTTGAGGATTTTGTTGATTCAATAATAGACGGCAGATTGCTGCAGCAGATAAAGAATCTGAAGAATAACTTTGAGCGCCCCATAATTGTTATAGAGGGCACACAGGATATTTATGGAGTCAGGAATGTCCATCAGAACTCAATCCTTGGGATGATGGCAACGATTGCTGTTTCTTACGGCATTCCGATAATACAGACAAAAAGCTTCAAGGAAACTGCTGCATTGTTACAAATCATAGCAAAAAGGGAGCAGGACGAGACTGGAAGGGATTTCAGCCTGCATGCGGACAGGAAGCCAGCAACATTGAAGGAGCAGCAGGAATATGTCGTAAGCTCGTTGCCAGGCATGGGATTGGGATTGGCAAAGCCTTTATTAAAAAAATTCAAGACAATAAAAAACATCGTGAATGCGAGTGAAAAAGAACTTCAGGAAGTCGAGAAAATTGGTCCCCAGAAAGCAAAGCACATAAAGGATGTTGTTGAAGGGGAATATAAGGGAGATTAGAAACCTTTTTATCCTCCCTGTTCCAATTCTTGGGAAATGGGCTTAAGAAGATTTGCTGTATCAATTATAAAGTCATTGATTGTCCTAGTTGTTGCCACACTCATTTTTTCTTCGGTAACCCTTAATTTCCCGGGCTTGATTAAGAACGTGTTTGGGGATATTTTTGCATACGCCTCTCCTGAGGCGCAAAAGCAGACAGTTGAAAAGTTGGCAGAAGCCTGCTCGTCAATCGGGCAGGAAAATGCGGTGTCAATATCCCAAGTCTGCACAAACAAAAGCCTGCTTGACTCCATGAAAGAGAACTGCAGGAATTACAGGGAATTGAAAAGAAGGGGCGCAGGAATCGAAAATGAAGAACAGGTAAGGGAAACCTGCAGCCAAATTGAGTCAGGCGGGCTTGAAAAGGCATGCAGCCAATCCAGCCTGCTGCCTGACTTCAGCGAGATAGGAGCTTCATGCAGGGACTACAAGTCAGGAAAGATTGATGACAGGGAATTTTTCTTCAGCGTCATCGGAAGCGCGATTCCAAGCCAGCAAACGGGCATGCCGCAGATTGGAATTTTGGGCGAATACAACAAGGCAGTCAATTACCTTAACAGCAACAAAGTCATTTATTTTGTTGCCTTATTGGCTTTATTGGCTGCGCTATACCTGTTAATCATGGATATAAGGCTGTTTATCGCTACACTGGCGCAGATTTCATTCAGCATCGGGGTTTTCATAATGCTGCCCTATTTTGCAATACTGGCTTACGATAAGTTTGTCGGCATCGACACAACGCCGATTCTGGGCTCCATGTTCGGCTTGGGGACTGCATTCGAGCCGAAAGCGATTATAAGCGTGGTTTTGCTCATGTTTTTGAGGACTTACACCACTTTTATAATAATTACAGGGTTTATGTTTTTGGCTGTCGGGATTTTTGGAAAAGTTTACAGCCTTATTTTAAGGGGAAAAAGCAAATCTGCTGAATTGCCCGAAGCGCCAAAACCGAAGAAAAAGAAAAGCTAGAACTTCATCGCCCTTAATCTTTTTGTGCGCTCTTTGGTTGGCGGATGCGTTAAGAAAAGGCTAAGAAAAGCCTGCCCACGAAATGGATTCGATATAAACAAATGCGCTGTGGCAGCTGTCCCAAACCTCATTGGATTGATGTCAATGTTCTTTTCTATCTTTTCAAGCGCGTCTGCAAGCGCATTTCCGTCTTTTATTGTCTTTGCGCCTGTCTCGTCAGCAAGGTATTCCCTGCTTCTTGAGATTGCAAGCTGAACCAGTGTTGCAACTAACGGTGTTATTATCCCCAGAATCAGCAGGCTGATCATATTACCGCCTCTATTGTCATCTCTATTGCCACCAAAGATTGCAGACCATCTTGCCATTGCACCGACATAAGAAATAATTCCTGCAATTGTTCCTGCTACTGTGGAGATTAAAATGTCCCTGTTCCTGACGTGCCCGAACTCATGTGCTATGACTGCCTTTAATTCCTCTTCATTCAGGATTTTCATTATGCCCTCTGTTGCAGCGACAACCGCATGATTCGGATTTCTGCCTGTTGTGAATGCGTTTGGGCTATTTGTTGGAATGACATAAACCTTTGGCATCGGCAAGCCGCTTAATCTTGAGACTTCCTTCACAACTTTGTATAATTTAGGGTAATCACTTTGCTTTGCCTCCTTTGCCCTGTACATCCACAAGACTATCTTGTGAGAAAACCAGTAAGAGCCGATGTTCATTATGCCTACAAATATGGCTGCAAAAATTATTCCGTTTCTTCCGAACAGGCTGCCAATCCACAGCAGTAATGCTGTAAGCACCGCCAACAATATAGCAGTTTTGAACTGGTTTTTCATTGTCATAGTGTAAATATGAGTATTCCGTGATTTAAAAATTTAATGGTTGTTTCGCCAAATTGTCGTGAAAGGCATTATTGGATGCTTCGGCTCTGAAAACAAAATGTTTAAATAGGCATGATTTAAAATTAGAGGGTAAATGGCAGAACGAACTTATTATGAATCAAAACCAAGTGGAAAGATAATTGTTACGTGGTTATTTACAAAACTGCTGTTATATCTGCTGATATATGGATTTGTTTTTATTTTTATTTTTATTGAACTGCCAAATTTGGGATCGTACTTATCCAGTTCTATGGGTAAAACAATTCTTGTTGGGTTATTGGTAATAATCGTTGTAATATTTCTGTATCTAAACTTTTTGTATAAAACATACGTTTACAGAATAACCGACAAAGGGATTTATTTTAAGGGTGGGATTATAATTAAGGAAGACAAGTTTGTTCCATTCTTTAAGATTACCGATGTTAGAACCTCACAAAACATTATTGAGCAGCTATTGGGAATTAAAAAATTAGGCTTCCAGACTGCAGGACAAACTGCCGGTAGATATGGTTATTCGAAGCCAGAAATTGAGTTTGAAGGTGTAGAGGATGCTGAAAAGCCAAAACAATTAGTTTATCAATTAATAGAAAAAACAAAAAAATCTTCAAAATACGACTAATAGTTGCACTAAAATTCAGTCTCTGCAAGTAGCAGGGATAACAAAATGCGTATCTGATATGTTAAAAAGAGTCCAAATAACTTACAATCCCCTCAATCTGCCTTAATTTTGTGTTTTTGAACAAAAATTCCCTGAACCTATTGTTTACTTTTACGCCGTGCTTTTGAAGATTTGAGTTTAATTTTGAGTAAAGCTGTTTGCCTTCCTTGTCCAAATCAGTCAATATTATACATTCATCGTTAGAATCGGCAATTTCCTCAACAATCTGGAAAATCGGCTTTTTGCTTAATTCAACTATGTTGTTAATGCCCAGTTTTTCCAGTGCAATTTTGTCTTTTTTGCCTTCGACAATTACCATAATATTGGAAGCTCTTATCTTATCAATAAAATCCAGGAATTCCTCTGTTTTTTGGAGCATTGCCCTGTTGAATGGATTTTCATTTTTAAACCTTTTCTGTAAAACCATGCAAAACCATTAAAAACCCAAAAACATCCCCAAAACTATGATTCCTCTAAATGTTTCATTAAGCCACTACAAAAGAGCAGACATTCAGGAAGAGATAATAGCCAATGCAAGGGACAGGGAGATTGCAATAAAGTTCAATGATAGCTTCGGCAAACGCCCTGACGTGCTGAGGAATAACAGCGACATTCTTGAGCTTGCAAAGCAGGGCGCAACATCGTTTCATGCTTCAGAGGAGCTGTGGAGAAATCCATTGCAGCTTGACACTTCGTTGAAAAAGCACGAGCTTGACAATCTAAGGATTGGATGGGACTTAATAATAGATATAGACTGCGGCATTTTCGAGTATTCAAGGGAGGCTGCTGACTTGGTGGTTAAAGCGCTGAAATTCCACAAGATAAAGTCAATATCATGCAAGTTTTCAGGCAACAAGGGCTTCCACATCGGAGTGCCTTTTGAGGCATTTCCGCCGAAAATAAGGAATGATGAGACAAAAAATTTGTTTCCAGAAGCGCCGAGGAAGATTGCATTGTACATAAAAGAGATGATAAAGCAACCTCTTGGCGAGAAGATTATGAATTTTGAAAAAAATGATTTCAATGCAATAATCGAGAAAACAGGGAAAAATGCAAATGACATTATATATTACAGCAATAAAGCAAGGGCTTTGAATGCAGAGCCCTTCCTGAACATTGACACTTTGCTGATATCCCCAAGGCACCTTTACAGGATGCCTTACTCATTGCACGAAAAATCAGGACTGGCTTCAACGCCTTTAAACCCGGAAAAGGTTTTGCTGTTCAGAAAGGAATTTGCAATTCCTAAAAATGTCAGGATAAGCAAGCACAGGTTTCTTGAGAGGGAAAAAGCTGAAAATGACGAGAGCAGGCAATTGCTGATGGAAGCTCTGGACTTCAATACTAAGCAGGAGTCTATAGGTATAAAGGAAAAGAGGGAGTTTGAGGTTCCCGGAAAGGCGTTGCCGGAGGAATTATTCCCGCCGTGCATAAAGCTAATCCTTAATGGGCTGGAAGACGGAAAGAAAAGAGCCCTGTTCATTTTGATTAATTACTTCACTTCCATAGGCTGGGATTATGATATGATAGAAAAAAGGCTGAAAGAGTGGAATAAAAAGAACAGGGAGCCAATAAGGGAAGTCTATCTTCTTGGGCAGCTGAGGTACCATAAGCAGATGCAGAAAAAAATACTGCCGCCTAATTGCAGCAACGAGATGTACATGCTCGGCATCGGGGTTTGCAAGCCTGACAATTTCTGCCCGAAGATAAGGAATCCTGCACAGTACACGACCAAAAAGGCATGGATGATGAACAGGGGCAGTAAAGCAAAGACCGGGAAGAAAGCCGATATTGCAAATCAACCGAAAACTATTTAAGCAACTAATCAAACTACAGATAAAATCAAAAAATTGAGGTGAGCAGATGGCTTTCGGAGTTCAGGAGATAACACTTGCAATTATCATAGGCACATTGGCGGCAATAGTATATTGCCTGAGGATTCTTGTTCTGATGGAGAGAAGGATTGCAAGGATAGAGATGCACATTGAAAGGGTAGTGGACAAGATTGTCAGGGAAGAGATAAAGATTGAAAGGGCTGTGAAGAGACGGCATTAAGTTTTTATCAATTCATCAATCAGCAAGCCTCTTCTTTCTGCAACTTTTGAATCAATCACGTATCCTGTTTCTGTTTTTTCTATGTCTTCAATGCTTAAAAAAAGCCAATCTTTTCTTGAAAACCTCACTGCAAACCACGGCTCTGCGCCGAAAATATCGCAGAAGTCCTTTAATTGCTTGATGTCGTATTCTTCAAGATACTGCTTGTTCTTTTTTGTTGACTTGCATTCAATTGCAAGAACCCTTGCCTTGTTGCTCGCAATCAAGTCAGGCCCGGGGTATTTCATAGAGCCTGAGCCTGCGCTTCTTATGGTTGCCCATTCCTTTGCCCAGAACAAATGCAGCAATTCCCTTTCCGCCTTTGTTCCTTTTGATTTTGAGGACATTTTACAGATTTATTTTCATAAAATCCTTTGAGCATATTGTATTGTCAAAAATATCCCTTGCATCTTCCTCCAATTCCTGGGTATTCTTGTACCTTGCGCTGAAATGTATCAAGACAAGCTGCTTTGCATTTGCCTTGTTTGCAAGCTGCCCGGCCTGCTTTGCAGTCATGTGCCCGTATTCCTCGCTCTTGTCCACCAGTTTTGATGAGTATGTTGCCTCGCAAATCAGCAAATC
>JAGVXS010000015.1 GCA_018303685.1 Candidatus Woesearchaeota archaeon | reverse complement strand
GTTGGTTCGTTGAAAGCTCCTGATATCAATGGAATCACCATCGCTGTTGCTAATAAACAAGGCTGGTGAATTGATAGCTGAATCCTTTAACTCCAGTTTTACCCCCGGACTCGTCGTCCCGATGCCGACGTTGCCGGAACTTGTGATGGTCATTCTTTCTGTTGCTGAGCTGCCAGCAGTATTTGTCATAAACTGGATTTTAGTAGGAGGCACTTGGCCGCTGGTGAATGAGCCGTTTGTTCGGAAAATTATTGCTGGCGTTCTTGACTCAAAATCTACTCCATTATGCGGTTTTCCTTCTATTGAGAATATATCCTCATTAGTGCCAACTGCGCTTGGGCTTGCATGGGTTCCTCCGGATTTTCTGCCAAAAATGGAAGATTTGGCTCCTGCTGAGCCTGCATTTGAAAAAGTCATATCAGCAGAAGAATCGCTTGCTAATTGCAAAAGGGAGGCTGGATTGGAGGTGTTAGTTGGACCTATGCCCACGTTGCCTGCCTTGGTTATCCTCATAACCTCATTGCTCGTGTTTACAGGAACATCGTCTGCAGTATTTCGATTGAGGAAGACAAAGTCGTTCACTCCATTATCGCCGGTTCTTACAATGCCAAACCATGACTTTCCTCCGGGCGCCACCCTTCTGGATTCAAATAATATTCCGGTGTAATCGCCGTCTACCTCGTTCTGATTGTACAGAACTAAATGGCTTCTGATATTAAGGCCAGCGACTGTGTTTCGTATTTCCAATTTGCCACTTGGACTGGTAGTTCCAATTCCAACACTTCCATTCGTTCCATTCACATACAGCACATTGCTTAAGTTAACGCTTCTTCCGTCAGTGCCTGAAGCGACTTGCAGTAAGTAGTTTGGAGTAGTCGTCCCGATGCCGACGTTGCCGCGTGCCTGAAGCGACTTGCAGTAAGTAGTTTGGAGTAGTCGTCCCGATGCCGACGTTGCCGCTCTGTAAAATTGTCATTACTTCAGTGCCTGAGCCGTTATTATAAATGGATAATCTATTAGCAGGTGAGTCAATTTCATTTCTGCTTACAATGTCCCACATTGTAGTTGATTGTTTCATCAATCTGATAGAAGATTGGTCATTGGCGTCTACAGTATCTAATAAAATTGCTGCTGTATTGCCGGATGCTCCAGAATTTAGGCTTATATTTAATGCAGGGAATGTGCTTGTTTTTACATGTAGTTGTGCGCTTGGACTCGTCGTCCCGATGCCGACGTTGCCTCCGCCTGATTGCAAAATCAAATTATTCCAAGCACTTGTTCCTGCTGATAATGCCTGCAGTGAACTATATGTGTTCCCTGATGATGCTCCGTGTACTATCCGGAACATTGAGCCAGTGTTTGTGGCATCAACCCAATCATTAGTAGTAAATCTTGCCCCTCCAGCACTGCCGCTAGTCCATTGCACATGCAATTTATCATCCGGTGCCGTCGTCCCGATGCCGACGTTGCCGCTTCCTTTAATTACCATGGTGTCAACTATTGTGGCCGCGAGCCCACTAGTCTTAGAACGGAATCTAATGTCTGCATTATCGTCGTTTCTGCGTGAATCAAAGTAGACCTTTCCGCTGTTTTCATGTTCGTACCAGATATCAATCCCGACAGCTGAATTATCCACCGCAGAAATCCTGAATCCCGTTGTATTACTTGCTCCACTATTAGGCACTTCCAAATGAAGTTTTGCCCCTGGGCTCGCCGTTCCAATCCCAACATTCCCTGTTATCTCCCTCGGATAAATATTAGTTGTGCCGTTCCACAATGCAATCGAAGCATTGTTGGCAGCAGTCAGTATTAGACTATTGCCCATTCTTATTTCAGTTGCATTTATGAAAGTAGCATTCAAAGAGCCAAAAACAGATACAGAGCCTATTATGGTTAAAGTATCAGATGGCGAAGTTGTTCCAATCCCAACTCTATTGCCCAAGCTATCAACAAACAAAGTGCTTCCGTCAACGCTCAAATTCCCATCAACGCTCAAATTCCCTCTAATGCTAACATTCCCAGCATTAATCAGATTATTCCCGCTAAGGTTCAAATTCCCAAAAACATTGATGAAATTGCCGGTTGTCAGCTCAATTGAAGTCGCCCCATAGGCAAGCATAGACGATAAAATAAGCATAACTCCGATTATCAAAAACCTCTTCTCTGTTCCAATTGCATTCTTATCTTTCATTTTTCTTTTTTCTCTACAGCAGACTTTGGCGTGCTTTCAGCATTCTCATCGCAAACCAGAATTATCACTTTCTTGCCAAGATACTCCTTTGGAGCGTCTATCTTAGCGCCTGTGCCAAACTTGGTAACTCTCCTCTCGAAAAATCCCTTTATCCCCTTTACACTAATCTCGTTAGAAATTGTTGTCTTTATCCTTCTCATGGCAAAAACTCATTATTATCTTAATATATATAATATATATATTAACTATTTATAAACTTTTCGGTCAAATTAGCCTTTTAATGCACAAAAACCAAAGGCAAGAATTAATTTTGGGCACCCATTTCACCTTGGGAAATCAAAAGTGTCTCCCTTTTTTTGATTTAAAAATCAACAAAAACTAATCTAAAAAATTACGAGAGCGACTTCTGAAAGTGGTAGTGATTGAAGTAATCCGCTTGGGATTCTTTGCCTGAAAGCAGTCATTGAGGGGCACAAGCAAAATCAGGGATTTTGCTGTGCAGAAAATCTAAAAAGATTTTCTTGCACCCATTTTACTTGAGAAAGAGTATGGGTATCTCGTGTTTTTTTGAATTAGAAATGGTTGGAATGGATTAAAATTTCCAACATTATTTCTGCTCTAGAATAGCATTCTGCTCCAATGTGCCTATCAAGAATAAACTCCCAGTGCTGTTCACGTATGCAACAATCTGCTCGTTCTTATCCTGGATTATAAAAGAATTTGGCGTTGGCGCTAACAGCTCCTGATTTTCAAGCAGAGAGCCTTTAAGCATCATATTGCCTTCGGGGTTTGCAACAACCAAGTTCAATCCATTTGTTGAATTCTGGATTATGAAATCATCAGCATCTGCAAACGGCTCTATGTCTTGTATCAACACACCTTTTATCTTTACATTGCCGAGGCTGTCAAACACAGCAAGCTTATTGTTTGATGTGTCTCTTATCTCAAAGAAATTGATATCTATTGACTTTATTTCCCCACTTATATTAATCATGAATATGTTCGAGACTGCAAAGCTTTCAGAGTCATTTGCAATTATGTAAGTAAACCTTACTCCATTCACATTCTTGTCAGGCACTATTGTTGCTGTGCTGTTTTCAAACAATATTGTTATGTTGTCAGCCTTGAAATAGCTGTAAGCCAAAATATCCCCGTCAGGATCTGAAAAGTATTCGGACAGATTGATTGTAGCATTTCCGTTTACCGAGACATTTACATCGCTGATATTCTGCAGCAATACAGGAGGCTGGTTAACCACATCTGATATAACAGAATACTTAATCCTGTCAATCCTCAAAATGGCATTGTCTTCTATTTCAAATACAAGGCTGTAGGAGCTTTTGTTCAGGCCGGTTAAAGCGCATGTTTCCAGGCAAATGCCTGAAAACAAAGTTTCCTCTTCGAAGAACTTTACGCTTAGATTGCCCCATTCTGAATAATAAACCTCAGACTTCGGGTTGTCTATGCTTGTGTTAACATCATAATAAATAGCCTGCGCAGAAACAATATTGGAATGGCTTGCTCCATCCTTGCCAAATGCCGAGTAATAAATGTCATTCCAGTTGCTGCTGGTTGGCAAAAGGCTGACAAATGCGCAGCAGTCTGCATTGCCATTGCAAAATGTTGTCAGCTTGTCGTCTTCAAAGCTGTAAACTTCCCATCTTGTGCATAATCTGCTTTTGTCCGCATCCCAGCTTATTGCGCTGTTTTCAACGCTCAAGTCCACAATTCCATTAATACTTTCCTCGCCGTTGTCATTTGCATCATAAATGGAGCCTGATTTGTAGGCAAGATTTATCGCTATGGTTTTTGCTGTTATATTGGTTTGATTTGCAATTGTCTCGTTAATTGTCGGAGTTATATTCAAAGTTTGGTTTATTGTCTCGTTTAGCGGTATAGTAATGTTCAGCGCCTGATTGGTATCATTTATTGGCGATATTGTACCTCCCACACTGGTTGTTTCCTCAACAATCACTATCAAATTAACAACCTGGCTTTTGCTGTCAATTCCGTCAGAAGCTGTGAATGTTATTGTTATGTTGAATTCTGTACCCAGTATTGGGGTTAATGTTGCAATCTCGTCTACTATAGCAGCTGCAATTCCGTCGGCAGACGAAACAGAATAAACCATGGCGTCATTATCATCGTCTATAAACTGCTGCGACAAGTTTATCTGGGTTGTGCCGTTTATTATAAACTCATTTGCTCCAACCCATTTCGGCTTTTTGTTTTTGTCCTTCTTTTCCTCGTCAACGACAAAGCCCGTTATCAAGTTTGACTCATTTGAAGTTTTGGTCTCATTCAGCATTGTGCTGTCAAATATCAAATACCTGATGCCATTGCTTTCCAAGTACACTCTTGCCCTGCCGTAATTTGTAATGCTGCCGTCTATGCTGGCTGATTTTAAGTCCCCGATATTGCCCAGCTGCCATGTATAGTTGCCGCCTGAGGTAACAACAAGATTCAAGTCTTCTGTGTAGCTGAATTCTTTTGTTACAAAGCCGGTTATAGCCGGGCCAAGATAATACAGCCCAATACTTACTATAATCAATATAGCCAAAAACATCAATAACCACTTTTTATTGTAATCTGTCAATGTTTCATGCCTCTTTTCCTTTTTACCCTGTCATAAATTGTCCATATTGTGCTGTCATCAAGGCGCAGCATTAATGCAACTTCATGATTTGAATAGTCTAAATCCTTGATAAACCCGACAAGGCTTTCCAGGGTTGAAAATGAGCGGTTGGAAAAAGCAGAAACCGGAATTAAAATGTTACTCGACACAAAGCCAAAAGAAGAAGGCATTTTTTTAACAGCATTATGGTATGTTGCCCAGATTGTCTTGCTGCTCCTGTTGAGCAGCTTTGCAATTTTTGCAAACCTGAGCTTTTGAGTCTCTTTCAAATACTTAACAATGGCTTCAAGAGAGCTTAAAGTGTCGCTGTCAAAAATCCCGGCGGGAATTGCAGCTTCTTTTTTTCCAAGGATTTCCTGCTCGGTAACCTCGTGCAGCCTTTTCAACTCGTCAATAAAGTAAGAAACCAGCTGAAGCTTGTGCTCTTTTGAAAGCCCGTTAAACCAGGAAATAATCTTAGCAGATTCACTCTCCATCATTTTTAAGCTCCAATCTATCTTATTATGTAAGAACTTATATATAAATCTTTGTTTTAAATAAATAAAAGATTATTATATAGGAATTTTATCCTATTTTATAGGTTTAAGCTTTCTTATACTTTTAATATTTTTTCTTATTATATAATATTAATTTCTTATTAAACAAGTAATATTCTTATTATATAAGTATATACTTCTTATTAAATAAGTAAAATATCCTATTATATAAGATAAACAAATTAACTGCCGAGCATAAAAACATAGTTTATTAAACCTTATAATTTTCAGATATGAAAATGAAGCACACAATTCAAGTAACCCTTGCCTTGGTTTTGTTTTTCTTTCTGGCGCAGTTTACAGGGCTTCTCATAGTCAATGAGTACATTGACCACAAAAAAACAACTGAGGCAAAAGTCATAGTAATGAAGCCGCTGCCATACGGCCTGGAAAGGCCTGAAGTCAAAAACCAGTCGACATCATTCTTGTACATAATGATTGCAATACTTATCGGTACAGGAATAATGCTGCTTATTGCCAAGGCAAACATAACCATAATATGGAAACTGCTGTTTTTCGTTGCTGTTTCTGTCACATTATCGGTTGCGTTTGCGGCTTTCCTGAACGTCTATATTGCAGGCATTCTTGCAGTTGCAATATCAATTTTGAGACTGTACAAGCCGAATGCCCTGCTCCATAACATTTCAGAGGTTTTTATATACGGCGGCATAGCAGCAATCATGGTAAACATATTCAACCTGTTTGCGGCATTCATGCTCCTGATATTGATATCAATATATGACTACATATCGGTTTTCAAGACAAAGCACATGATAAAGCTTGCAAAGTTCCAGAGCAAGTCAAAGGTTTTTGCTGGATTGTTTATTCCTTATGGCAAAGAAAAACTGGCTGGCAAAGAAATCCTTGGGCGCGAGCCTGTTAAAGCGCAAAAATCTATGCCAAAAAGCTCTGTCGCCGTCCTCGGCGGAGGCGATATCGGCTTTACGCTGATTTTTGCAGGGGTTGTGATGAAGGGCCTGATGCTCAAAGAAACAATACTGGCAGGATTCCTGAAAACATTGATAATCCCTGTTTTTGTAAGCATTGCTTTGCTGATTCTGCTTATTAAAGGGAAGGAAAACAAGTTTTACCCTGCAATGCCCGTTCTAAGCCTGGGATGCTTTTTGGGGTATTTGGCTGTTTTGGCTGTTTGAGATGATAATATTTAAAACCTGCCGCATATTCTACACCATGGGAGGACTCTGCCGGGAAGCTAGCACTCTCCTGTCAGCGCAAATGTGCTTCAGGCGCGGTGAAGCTTTGGGAGCAGCCAAAGTTGTTGCAACTTAGTCTTGCTGCTGGCGTCGAAGCTCTGCCTTATGGGACTGGTGCTTTTGAAAATCCGTAAGGTTCGGAAGAAAGCAGCGGTAATCTTTGGCATTGGTGCTTATGAGCCACAGAGTGGAGCTTGAAGCAAGGTAGCTAACTGCAATGGCTTTTGCCCATTCTTGAGCATGTCCTCCTGTTTTATTTTAAACCAAAAATGCAAATCATCTATAACAGAATTTTTCTTGAACATAAGACAAACAGCCATCCAGAGTGTCCTGAAAGGCTTCTTGCATTTGGCGATTTGGAGCAATCAGAAATAGAAAATGGCGAGAAATATTTAAGACTGGTTTATAATGAAGAGTACACAAAAAAAATAAAAAATGATTCTAAACAAGGATTAAATCTTGACGCTGACACTTACACAAACAGCAAAAGCTACGAGGTTGCCTGTTATGCGGCAGGGGCTGCAATAAAAGCGGCAAAAGAGAGCAATCTTGCATTGATAAGGCCGCCAGGGCACCATGCGACTGCAGGCAAGGCGATGGGATTCTGCCTTTTCAACAATATTGCAATTGCGTGCAAGTGGCTTAATGAAAGGGGCAAAAAGGTTTTTGTTGTGGATTTTGACGGGCACCATGGCAACGGCACCCAGGATATTTTTTATACGACTGACAAGGTCCTTTACCTGTCAACGCACCAGTATCCGGCTTATCCCGGTACCGGATGGGTAAATGAAATAGGCACAGGAAGAGGCAAATATTACACCATTAATATCCCAAGCCCGCCATACACTAGTGACGATTTGTTTGTTGGAATTCTATCAGAAATAATACCAGTAATAAAAGAGCAATATAAACCTGATGTAGTGGCTGTCTCTGCAGGATTTGACGGGCACAAGGATGATCCGCTACTACAACTTAATCTAACTGTTAATTCGTATTATGAGGCTGGTAAATTGCTATCAAGCAACTTCAAAAATATCTTCGCATGCCTTGAAGGCGGCTATAATACTGAGGTTCTGCCCCATTGTGTATCTGCTTTTTTACTAGGTATTAATAACCAGAAGATGAATCTTAAATTTAGGGAATCTGCGACTGCATCAGCAGCCAATGTCCAACGTGAATTTGAGTCCAGAATTAAGAGTTTAAAACTAAGTCATGACGGATTTTGGGGATTCTAATCATCTAAAATGATCAAACCCCCTTCCTAGATTTAATTTTTTTCCGCCCTTTACAAGCTTAATCCCGTATTTTTTATCAACAATCTCCCCAATAACCTTAACATCATATTTTTTAAATTGATTTAATTTTGATTTATCCGCAGTAAAAACCAATTCAAAATCCTCGCCGCCATAAAGGGCAAAATCAATGGGGTTTTTGTTCAGCTTTTTGGCGTCATTTATTGTGTTTTTTGACATTGGGATTTTGTCGGCATAAATAATTGCCCCAACATCAGACTCTTGGCAAATATGCCCAATCTCAGAAGCAACCCCATCGCTCACGTCAATCATTGAATTAATGCCGGTTTTCACAAGCTTTCTTGCCAAATCCAGCCTGCATTCAGGCTCGAGATGGGTTTTTATTGATTTTCCTTTTTTATTATTTTTTAATAATTCCAATCCAACAGCAGATTTCCCGGCGTTTCCGCTGCAAAAAATCAAGTCGCTGATTTTCGCGCCGCTCCTTAATGCCAAATACTTATTTTCGACAAAGCCCGCCAAAAAAATGCCAACCATCACCTTACTCGATTGCGATAAATCCCCTCCGACAACGCTTATTTTGTATTTTCCTGATTTTTTGTTGATTCCTTTGTATAGCCCGTCAACAAAATCCACGTCAGTATTTTTTGGCAGGGCAAGTGAAACAAGGGCATACTTCGGCAATCCGCCCATGGAAGCTATGTCGCTAACATTCTGCTCAATTGCCTTTGCCCCAATCTGCTCCGGGGTTGAATGTTTCAAGGAGAAGTGAACATCCTGAACAAGCATGTCAGTCTTCAAAAGCAGATATTTTTTGCCGTATTTTAAAGCAGCTGAATCGTCCCCTATTCCCACCACCACATCTTTAGAGAATAATCTTACATTTTTTTTTATCCTCTCAATAAGCCCGAATTCTGTCGAAAATATATCATTAGTCTATGATTAATGGACGTAAGTCAAATATGCCTGTACAAGATGGTATATTTCCGAGCATGCTCAAAAACCACCATCAATGCAAACCTATAATTAAGCTCCGCTTCATGCCACCCATCTGTGATGGGTGGTTTTTGACATTCCCTAAATCATGCCAAAGCCTCAAACAAAAGTAACCCATTTAATGTATTTCCCGTCATTGCCCCTTACAATATTCATATACTTGTTTTTTATCCTTAAAGTAATCTCGCCTGCCTTGCCATCCCTGATTTTTTTATTGTTAACCTCAACAACAGGAGCCACCTCTGTCGCAGTCCCGCAAAAGAACACTTCGTCGGCATTTTCCACTTCATTTAGCCTGACCTTTCTTTCATAAGCCCTGATGCCCATATCTTTGCTTATCTCGAGCAGAGAATTTCTTGTTATCCCGTGCAATGCGCTTCTGCTGTTTGGGGTTATCAAGCAGCTGTTTTTGACAATGAATATATTTTCAGCAGGGCCTTCTGCCACATAGCCTTTTTCATCCAGCATCAGAGCCTCGTCAAAGCCCTTTTTCCTTGCTTCGTACATAGCAAGAATTGAGTTTGCATAGTTGCCGCTTATCTTTGTTCCGAAAACAGTGGATTTTTCAGAATGCCTTATGTATTTGGAAGTCATAATCCTCAAGTCCTTTGAATAGTAATGCTCCCATGGAATTGCCACAAGCGCCACATTAGTCGGTATGCCTTTCGGGAAAATTCCAACCGGCCCGTAGCCATAGTAAGCCAGTGGCCTAATGTAGCCATCGCCTATTTTGTTTCTCCTGACAAGCCCGTAAATCGCATCTTTCAGCTCTTTTTTTGTAAAATTTATTTTCATGCTCAGCGCGTTTGCAGAATTAAAAAACCTCTCAATGTGCTCGTTAAGCCTGAAAAGAGCTGAGCCTTTTTTTGTTTTGTAGGAGTGTACGCCCTCAAACACGGCGCTTCCATAATGCAGTGCATGGGTTAGAATATGCACCTTTGCATCCTCCCATTTTACAAATTTCCCGCCCATCCATGCAAATTTTGCTTTGCTCATTCCCACACCGCGCTAAGATGCTTGCCGGACAGCCTTACAGAAACCCTGCTTCCGCTCTTCAGGAAGTGTTCTCTGCCTACAGAGTCCGCAACAAGTATCCCGTCAAGCATCTCTGAAACTACATCAACTTTTTGGGCTTTGCCCAGCACCCCATATTTCAGCCTGTAATTTTTGAAAACTTTGCCTTCATAAGGCTCCCTCACAACAAACTGGTATTTTTTTGAGTTCAACGGCAGTGTTTTGCCGCAGCAGGACTTTGCCCATGCGTAGCTTCCAGTTGGAGTTGCCACCAGAATGCCGCTGCTTTTCTGCCTCTCTTTCCTTCCGCCTAGTTTTATGACGTATTTAGCGGCATGATAGGATTTCCTTGCCCCTATGAAAAACTCATTCAGCGCAAGGCTGTCAATTTTTTTTCCGTTTATGTAAGCCTCGAGCCTTGGCAGTTTCCTGACATTAGCTGTGCCATTCATGATTTTTTTCAGCTTTTTTGCAAAATTGCTTTTGTCGGCTTTCATGAAAAACCCTTCCTTGTTTTTTACGTCGGCGTTCACTCCGAGCAAAACCTGCCTGCCGATAAAATGAGCAGCCCTCAGGAAAGTCCCGTCGCCTCCGACAGCAATAACCAATTCAGTATCTTTAAGCTTATTTTTGTCTAACTTGTCCCTGTTTGCAAGCCTGTAGTTAATTTTATGCTTTTTTAATATGCCCCTTACCTTACCCAAAGTTGATTTCTGCTCTTTTGTTGATGGCGGCGTGTAGATTATAATGGTATTGCTTATTTTCATAGCGTTTATTAAATTAAATATCATTTATATGCTTTATTGTTTTATCGGAGAATACAACCGGAATAATTGCCCTAGTCGTGCATTTCAATCAGCCTGTCCAGAATTGCTTCTGCCATCTCGGATGTTGTGTTGTTGCCGTCCAAGTCCTGGGTTCTTGTCTTTCCTTCCCTCAGAACAGACTCAATGGCTTTCAGAATCAAATTGCCGGATTTCTGCTGCCCAATGCACCCGAGCATTAATGCGCCTGCCCAAATCGTCGCAACAGGGTTTACAATACCCTGCCCCTTCAGCTTGGATGCGCTGCCATGAATAGGCTCAAACATTGAGATGCCCCCCGGGCTTATGTTTCCCTGGCACGCAAACGACAGGCCCCCCTGGAGCATTGCGCCCAAATCTCCCAGAATATCGCCAAACAGGTTTGGAGCCACTATAACTTCGTATTTTTCAGGCTGCCTTATAAAGTTCATGACAACAGCGTCTATAAGGCTGAACTCAAGCACTGCTGCACTGTAATCCTTTGCAACCCTGTCAAAAGTTTCGCGCCAGAAATTATAAGATTCAATAATGTTGGCTTTGTCCACAGCCACAATCCTGCTTTTGCCGTTTTTGCTTGCATATTCAAAAGCATACCTTGCAATCCTCTCGCAGCCCTTCCTGCTCAGGATTCCGATTTGATAAGCCACTTCACCGCCCTTTACCTCGGCATCTATGCCAAGCTTTATTTTGCATGCGCTTTTGTCAATCTCAATCTTATGCCTGTTTTTCCCGTTTTTCGCCCTGCCTGACGCTCCAATGTAAAAATCCTCTGTATTTTCCCTTATAATGACAAAATCAATATCATTATGCGATTTATTTGCTACAGAGCTTTCAACACCTGGCAATAATTTTACAGGCCTCAAGCTTGCAAACTGGCCAAAGTAGTTTCTTATTGAATCTGAAATTCCGCTAATCTCTTTAACAGAGGCTTCAAAAGTGCCGCAATAAACCGCATTGCATGAGCTTTTAATCTCCTTCAGGGTTTTTTCCTGAAGCAGCTCATTTGTTTCAGCGTAGTGCTCCGCTCCATGGGAATATTTAACCCATTCAACCTCAAACTTGTCAAGCTCGGCAGCCTTGTCTATTATTTTTATTCCTTCATTTATCAATTCAGGGCCTACGCCGTCTCCCGGAAAAACAGCAATCTTGTATTTCATGTTAGAAATTCCAAAAATGTTCAGTTCTTATTTATATGGTTTTTGATTTTGATGGCAAAATTTATATATAATCAGATTTTTGCCGGATTATGAAAAAAGAGGAGCTGATAAAGCTTGAGGAAGAGGAGCACAAGGCATTTCACAGAAGGATAATCTATATTGTTATTTTCATATTACTGTTCTTATTTGGCGGCGCAACCTTTTACTATCTTGTGGAAAAACTGCGCTATATAGATGCGCTTTATTTGTCGGCAGCAACAATGACAACAGTTGGCTATGGGGACATAGCTCCAAAGACAGATATAGGCAAGTTGTTTACAATCTTTTACGTATTTGCAGGGGTTGGCATTGCATTATATGGCTTATCTGTGATTGCTTCGCATTTTGTTGAAGTAAGGGAAGAATTCTGGCTGGAAAAAATTGGTCGTTTTAGGATAAGGCACCACACACAGACTTTTTGGGAAAAATTTAAAAATATTCTCAGTTACGACAAACAAACTTTGATAGGAGAATCTAAAATTAAGAAAAAATAACCGATTATTCAACAAGAATTGCCGCCTTTCCGGGCAATGCCTGCCTTGCCTTTGCCTCTTTCGAGTTTTCAGCCACTATCACCTCAACTTTGCATTTGAACTCCTCCTCATAATTCTGCGAGGCGTCATTCAATGCATGAAACTCAGCATCCTGGCTTAAAACGAGGTGAGGAATTTTTGTTTCATCGTTAAGAAGCCTTGGAGCCAATTTGCTTATCTCCTGCCCGTAAACCTTTAAGCCAGTAGCTATCAATGCCTTTATTATTTCAGCAGTGTTTCTTGTTTTTTTCATTTCAAGCTTCAGTTTTTCCGTAAAGTCACGCTTCCATTTTTCCGCTACGAACAAGGTGATTTTCCTTGGCTTCTCTATTTTTGCCAATTTTAAAATTTCAATCAAGTCCCTTCTTGTGTTTTCAACAAGCATTGCAACTGCCTCTGCTCTTTTGTCAATCTTGTTTTCATCATAGTCAGGCCATTTCTGCAATGATGCAAGCCCCTGCTCTTTTGCCATGTGCCATATTTCCTCGCTCAAATGAGGGGTAAAAGGCAGCATGAGCAAAGCAAGGCTTCTGATTGCCTCTCCAAAAACCTCTTTGCTCTTGTCCTTGTATTTTTGCAGAACATCAACATATTCCATTATTTTTCCAATCGCAAGGCTGAATTCAAAATTCTCAATATGCTCTGTCGCACCCTTTATCGTTAGGTGCAGCCTGCTTATTACATATTTGTCCTTGTCATTTAGTTTGTGCTCGTCAATAGGTTTATGAGAAATACTCTGGACGTTATCATTTATCAAATTATAAATTTTATTTAAGAATCTAAACGAGCCATTGACGCCTTTGTCGCTCCATTCCAATTCTTTCTCAGGCAGCGCCGCAAACAAAATAAAAAGCCTTGCTGTGTCGGGGCCGTACTTCTCACTTATTTCCGCGGGATCAACTACGTTGCCAAGCGATTTTGACATTTTTGCGCCGTCCTTTATTACCATACCCTGCGTTAAAAGCCTGCTGAACGGCTCATCAACAGTTGCCAAGCCCAAATCCCTCAATGCCTTTGTGAAAAATCTTGCATAAAGCAAGTGCAAAATTGCATGCTCTATTCCCCCAATGTACTGGTCAACGGGCATCCAGTACTCTGCTTTCTCCCTGTCAAAAGGCACTTTCTCATGTTTTGGCGAGCAATACCTTAAGAAATACCACGAGCTGTCAACAAAAGTGTCCATTGTGTCTGTCTCCCTTCTTGCCTTGCCATGGCATTTCGGGCATTTTGCATTGACAAACTCGCTGCAAGTCTCCAATGGATTGCCCTGCCCGGTGAATTTGCATTTTTCAGGCTTTGGAAGCTTTACGGGCAGTTCGTCATAAGGCACAGGCACAACGCCGCATTTACTGCAGTAGATAATTGGAATTGGAGTGCCCCAGTACCTTTGCCTTGAGATGAGCCAGTCGCGAAGCTTGTAATTAGTTTGTCTGACTGCAAGGCCTTTTTCTTCACAATATTCAACAATTTGAGAAATTACATGCCCTGATATTTTTCCAGAAAATTCTTCAGGCTCAGTAAGAATCCCATTTTCCATATCGGTATAACATTCCTCAAGTGCTTTCACTCTTTTCGCACGCTCTTTATCTTTTGGGAAAAGTACCGGTTTTAGACGAATATTGTATTTCTTCGCAAATCTGAAATCTCTTTCATCGTGTGCAGAACATTTTACAATTCCAGTACCGTAGTCCTTTAATGCAAAGCTTGCAACCCAAATCGGCAGTTCCCCATTTCCTACGGTGTCAATAATGTATCTCCCTGTAAAAATTCCTTCAACTTCTTTTTCTTCTTCTTTGTCTCTAGCAATTCTTTCCATTATAATCTTTCCACAAAAATCCAAAATTTCCTTTTTATTTGGAACACCTTCAAGAAGTTTAGGCAGCAAAGGATGGTCAGGAGCTATTACAACAAAAGTGTCCGCTTTGAATGCAGCAAAATGAGCGTTAAAAGTCTGAATTTCCAAATTTGTGCCCTTAACCTGTGCCGTAAACAACAAGCCATAGCTCTTCCCAATCCAATTGCGTTGCATTGTCCTGACTCTTTCAGGCCAGTGCTCCAGCTTCTCGATGTCGTTAAGAAGCTCTTCCGCATAATCCGTAATTCTGAAAAACCACTGCTCAAGGAAAGTTTCTGTCACGTAATTCTGGCAGCGCCAGCATTTTCCGTCAACAACCTGCTCGTTTGCAAGCACGGTACTGCATGAAGGGCACCAGTTGACAGCAGCCTTTTTCTTGTAAGCCAGGCCTTTTTCGTAGAATTTCAGGAAAATCCACTGGTTCCATGTATAGTAATTTTGCCACATACTTGCAATCTCCCTGTCCCAATCATAGCTGAATCCCATTTCTTTCTGCTGCTGCCTGATTGTATTCATGTTGGTGATGGTCCATTTTTCAGGGTCAATGCCGTGCTTTATTGCAGCATTTTCTGCAGGCAGCCCAAAGGCATCATAGCCCATCGGATAGAGAACATTAAATCCCTGCATTCGCTTGTATCTTGCAAGAGCATCGCCGATAGAATAATTGCGAAGATGCCCCATGTGCAGACGCTCGGAAGGGTAAGGATACATTTCCAGGCAATAGAATTTCTTCTTTTTATGGTCTTCTTTTACCTTAAAGATTTCTTTCTCTTCCCACTTCTTCTGCCATTTCCTGGCTATTTCCCTGAAATCAGCCATAAAGAATGAGTTTTGCAAGGAGATTTTTAAAGATTTTGTATAAAAAGTTTAATATAGATAAAACAAGCAAAGCAAGGTTATGACAGAAATCTATCTTATAGGTACAAACCATATTTCAAATAAGTCTAAATATCTTATCGAGAAAACCTTTAAGCAAAATAATTTTGATTGTATAATATCGGAAGGAGTTAAGGGTATGATTTATACTGAAGAAACTTTGATTAAAGAACCTTTTTTAACTTCAGCAGCATTATCCTACTCTCTATTTTTAAGAAGATTTGGTAAAGATATAGTTACGGTTGAAGAATCTTCCGAAAGATATAAAATTCCTTATTATAATGTAGATACTAGTTTTCAGGAATTAATAACTTATTTTCATCGCTGGTACAATTATTTAATCTTTTTTCTTATATTTATAGTTATTTTAAAATTTATCTCAAGAACCCCTATTAACAGATACGCTATAATTCTAATTGCAATTATTTTTAGCTATTTGCTATATTTCTTTTATTTTGTACTAAGGACATTAAATTTTAGAAATAGGACATTAGTAACAAAATGCAGAGAAATTATACTGAGAAGTCAATATAAAAAATTTCTTTTTGTTTGTGGAAAATTTCATGCAAAATATTTATTAAATAATTTAAAGGATTTCAAAATTATCAGGATAAAATAAATTATCAGAATTCTTTCCTCTTTCTCAAATACTCAACTAGTTTTTCATCTATAACAACTTTATTTCCATCAACAGCATACCTAAAAGGCAAAACAACACTCTCATTCTCGTTTATCTCAATTTCCAGTTCATCAACAAACTTCAAATCATTTAGTTTTTTCCCATCTAAAATTTCCTTTGCAACGTAAACTACTATGTCAGTCGGCATCTGCTTTTTGCCGAGATTTCTGGTTTCAAATTTTATTTTATGTTTTTTTAGATTCTTAATTAAAATATTTGTTCTTTTTTTTGCAGGGTTGTCGCCAAGAATGCCTCCAAAAACAAAGTATTCAAAATTATTTTTGTCTTTTGTTGCTAATGCTTTTTCAGCATATTGTGATAAAACACAGATATTTGTTAATTTTAAATCGGTAATGCTGTTACTATACACTTTTCCGTATTTTTTTAATTTCTTTGCAGCTTTTTTGCCAATGTTCGTGAATATTATATTTTCTTTGCCAACAATCCTAGAAATATGCCAGTATTCTATCAGGCACCATTGATAAAGTTCAGGTTCTATATGCTCAATCACAAATTTCATATCAAGAAAAAACAATTCAAAACTTCTTGAACTGCGCTGCAGTGTCTATCAGGTCAACATGCCCGAGGAACATCGCCCTGCAGCAGTACCTTTGCAGCCCCAAATCATCCATCACTTTCTTTCTTTCCTCGCCTTTATTGACTCTCTCCTGGAAAGCCTCCCACAAATGCGCTATCGGCTTGCCGCAACTCCAGCATCTTATTGGAATTATCATTTTTGCCTCCTCACCTGTACGACTTTTGCACTTTGCTTCTTGCCTGCCCATGCCTGTTTGGCTTTGCAGGCTCTTTTCTTCTGACGTCTGCAACCAGCAAATTCCTGTCATAATTCAAAAATGTTTCCTTAAGCTTGTCACTCTTTGTGAAATCAACCAATGCCTTTGCTATTGCCAGCCTTGATGCTTCTGCTTGGCTTGTTATGCCGCCTCCGGCAACATCAACCTCTATGTCGACTTTGTTTGCAACATCGCCTGCCAATATCAGCGGCTCCCTTAACTTAAGCCTTGACATCTTTGGATGTACAAAATCTATTGGAATGCTGTTAACCCTCACTATGCCGCTGCCCTGCCTAAGCGTGGCTCTTGCAATTGCCCTCTTCCTTTTTCCGGATGCGTGCACGTTTTTTGTCATCTGCCACCTATTGCTTTGCATATGTCCTTTACCCTTATATAATCCACTGACTGCAGCCTTTCTATGCCTGCGCCCTCAATTTTAAAGGGTTTTTCATTCCTCAAACTTTCAGGCGTGCCTATGTGGCATTTTATATTTTTAAAAACGTCCCTGCCCCTGCTTCTTTTGAACGGGAGCATGCCCCTTATAGTTCTTCTTACAAACATGTCGGGCCTTCTGTAGAGGTAAGGGCCCTTTCCCGGCGCTTTCCTGTCTATCCTTCTTATATACTGCTGAAGTACTGCCTGCTTTTTGCCGCTTACAACGCTTTCCTCGCAGTTAACTATATCTATCCTGTTGCCAAGCAAAGCCTGCTTTGCCGCATAGCTGCCCAGCCTTCCCAAGATCATGTCTTTAGCGTCGATAATCATTTTGCTACCCTATTATTTTTATGCCCTTTCCGGTGGGGTTTTCCCTGCTTAGCTCGAGCAAAGGCACAATCTTTGCACCGGCTTTTTGAATCTTTTCCTTAGCGCCGCCTGAGAACTGGAACGCCGAGATTGTAAGCTTGTGCTCAAGGCTACCTGCTCCAAGCACCTTGCCGGGAACAACAATCACTTCGTTCTCTTTTGTGAAGCGGTTCAGATTGGAGAGGTTCACAACTCTCCTCTGCCTTGTAGGCTTCTCCAAATCGTTCGCAATTCTCTTCCAGATGCCTGCACCCTGCCCGCTGCTTTTCTTCTTCAGCTCTAAGATAAGCTGCAGTAAAATCTGGTTTGTCGGTCCTGTCCTTTTCATTTTATTTTCAATTTGTTTATTGCAATGCGGGGGAAGGGATTCGAACCCTCGCACCCACTTAGGGACTAGCACCTCAAGCTAGCGCATGAAGTCTGAAAGCAAAAATGCTTTCAATTGACCAGGCTCTGCCACCCCCGCGAGTTATACGAGCGGGTTCCCGAACGTTAGTGAGGATACCCGCATTCATGATTTTTAGCGGGACTATTTGGCTTTCTTCAGCTCCTCCACAAACTCGTCAAGCTGCTCGTCAAGAATGTCAACTGCCTTGTTGACAATCTCCTTGCAGCTCAGCTGCCCGAATGATTCTATATAAAAAATAAAGTCCGTGTCGCTTGCAGCAACTTTGACGTTTTTATCTATCTCTGAAAAGTCCATTGACAAGTCGGATTCCAAAACCCTGTCTTTGTTGACTACAAGCTTCCTGTCCTTTATCTCGAATACATTGTTGTGGTCTACCTCTATTATGGCTTCCGGGTTTTTAACCTCGCCTGTTATTTCCACCACCGGCTTATACTTATAATACACATGGCACGGACTCCATTTAATGTGGGATTTTCCTGTGCCCAAAACTGCGGTTGCTTCAAGCTCCAAAGTCTGGCCTTTCAGCAGCTTTACAATAGGCATGTCGCCATAAACGGGCTTTACAGCCGGGTCTTTGCTTTTCAGCTCGGATGCGTAGACTGTTCCGGAGCCTTTTGTGGCCCTTAGCACAAGCTTCAGCTGGCACCTGTTGCAGCCCTTCCCTTCGCATTTGCATTTTTCCGGAATGTTGTATGACTTCAAGTCGGTTTTAAGCGGAATCAGCCCAAGCCTGTGGGCAATTATCTCGTCATAGAGTATTGAGTTGTTCTTTACGAATTCAATATCCTCAATTGCCATTGTAGGAACTTCGTCTATCATAATCCTTCTCAAAGTGTTTGCGTAAACAGGATTTGAGTCTTTCAAAATGAAAGAAATTTTACCCTGTTCTTTGCTGTTTTCCAAAACCCTGATTTCCATTTATACCCTCCTTCCCCTTTTGCCGCCTTTTTTCCTGCACCCATCATGCGGCAGAGGGGTAACCTCTTCTATAATGCCGATTTTCAGCCCCATCCTTGACAATGCCCTTATTGCAGCCTGAGCTCCGGGTCCCGGGCTTGTAGGCCCGTTATGCCCGCCGGGAGCCTTTATTTTTACATGTATTCCTGTGACTCCCTTGTCCATGGCAGTCTCGGCAGCCTTTTTTGCAGCTATCATTGCAGCCGTAGGCGAACCCTCCATCCTGTCTGCTTTCACAACCATTCCGCCTGAGCCGACTGCCAATGTTTCAGTGCCTGTTATATCTGTGATATGGATAATTGTATTGTTATATGATGCGTAAATGTGCGCTATTCCCCACCTTTGCTGCCTTTGCTCCATATTATTCCGCCTTTAGATTCTCGTGCTTTTGCTCCTTTGCCACAATCTGCAAGCTTACAGGGTGCACAAGCCTTATTTCCGGCTCCTCATTTATTGAGACCAAGTAGCTCGGGGCTGTTATTTTCCTGCTGCCGACTGCTATGTGCTCATGCGTTATGAACTGCCTTGCCTGCAGCATTGTTGATGCCATCTGCTTCCTGCAAACCAGCGTCTGCAGCCTTCTCTCAAGCAAGTCCTTTAGCGTAAGGTTTAATACCTCCTCAATTTTCGAGTCTTTCTTTACCAATCCCATGGCATAAAGCCTCTGGAGCAGCTGGACTTTCTCCTTTTCGGACTGGGAGGTTCTTTCACCTATAATTGTTTTGGCCCTGTGGAGAAATTTCTTTAGCATTGAGTCCATCTTCCAGATTTCATATTTTCGCCTCAGACCATACTGGTTTAATATTCCCTTTTCTGCCTCAATCCTTTCCTTCTGCCACGGATGACTTGGCTTTGAAAATTTCTTCCTTTGCCTTTTTGGATCTCCCATTTTTCAAACCCTTATTTCACTAGACTTTGCCTGCTTTTGCGCCTTCTTTTCTCTTGACTCCGAGAACCTTCCCCTTGTTTTTCCTGAAGTTTGATTTTGTCCTCTGGCCCCGAACAGGCAAGCCAAGGGAGTGCCTTACTCCTTTGTAGGACTTTATTTTCTTCATCATTTTTATGTCGTTATCCTGCGTAAATGTTAGGCTTGTACCTGTCAAGTGCCTGTCTGTGTTGTCTTCAGGGTCCCTTTTCCTGTTGAAAAGCCATGCCGGAATCCTGAACTTTGAAGGCTCCTTTATGATGTCGTCTATCATGACAGTTTCCTGCTCTGTCAAATACCCCGTTTTCTTGGTTTTTTCAATTTTGGCTGTATTGCATATGGCATTGGAGAACATGAAGTTTATGCCCTTTATCTTTGTCAGGGAATGGTAGACTGATTTGTTTCCGTCTAGGTCTGTGTTTGCAATCCTTACAAAATATTTCAGTTCCTGCTTTGGTTGTTCTTCCATGATTGAAATACCCGAGAATAAAGCGTTATGTGTTTAAAAACCCTAGAAACGCTCTTGTCGAACTCGGGCTGATGAAGAATGGGATATTATGGCTATTTAAAAAGGTTGCGGAAAAATAAATTTATTTTTCCGAAACTCAGAAAGCTTAAAAATCCATTGGATTTTTTGCTCCCAAAAAACAAGGTTTTTTGCGGAATTGCCAAAATTTTCGATAGTTACTGATTTTTTCCCTTTTATCTAGGCCTGGATTTTGGAATCCGAAGATTCTTGTAAGCAACACATGCCGAAGCATGCATCACCTCCCAGGTTGCCTCAAAAGGAATAAAATGTAATATCCAATGTCTTATAAATTTATTCAATGCAAAACCTTTAAAACCCTGCTTTTAATCCTAGAATAAGCGGCTGTGGAATTATCAAGATGCAGCTCCCGCTTGGCGCGAGTTCGATTCTCGCCCGCGGTCCCTTTATCAAAATGGAAAAGTCAATGCCCGAAACAGATCAAGAGTGGAAGAAAAAATTAACACCAGAACAATTCCATATTCTGAGGGAGAAAGGCACAGAGCCGGCTTTCACAGGCAAATATTACAAGAACAAGGAAAAGGGCACATATGTATGCGCCGGATGCGGAGCTGAATTATTTTCGTCTGACACAAAATTTTACTCAGGAACGGGATGGCCGAGCTTTTATGCCCCGCTATCAGAAGAAAGCATCGAGGAAAAGAAGGATTTCTCATACGGAAGAAAAGAAGTTTTGTGCAAGAAGTGCCAAGGGCACCTCGGGCACGTGTTTAATGACGGGCCAAAGCCGACTGGATTGAGGTACTGCATGAATTCTGCAGCATTGGGTTTCAGGAAAGGAAAATAACGTATGCCTAACAGCTGTTAGTTTCCCCCGAATACTTGGAAGGGTTGAGTTTTAGTGCAACGCCCTGAAAGGAAAACTCAAAGTTGTCGGCACTATCGTAAAAAATGGGGTCGGCGAGTTATTTTTTCTTAATTTTAGTGACTAGAAACATTATTGTTGCAGAGATAAAATAAAGGTAAACCAATTGCAAGACAATAAAAACCAATTTTGCCAATAAACTACTTATAACTTCGTTTCTCAATATATCTAAATCTATATTAAGCATTAATAGGGGCAGTAAGAACATAGATGTTCCGAATAAAATACTAACTAACAGTGGTTGTGGGCATTCACCATCAGATGTTCTAGCTCGATCATTGGGAGTACAAGCTGGCGTCGAAAATGAGATTGTTAATATTAAAAACAAAAAACCTAATATAAACAAAGATATGCAGATCATTATTTTACCTTTTGTCGGCTTTAGAAATTCTTTCCAATCCATAATATATACTTCAAATCAACTACTATTTATATTTACCGAAGAACTTTTATTATAATTGAATCTATCCGAGCCGACCCTAATAATAAACAGTGCCGACAATTGAATATAACTATTCTTTTGCGTAATATTCTATCTTCAGCACAAACGCTTAATGTTGACATCAAGTCGTTTGACACATTTGATATGACAAAGGCATTTGCCAATGCAATTAACGGTATCAGGACCGCCAGAAGCAAATGATGCTTTTTCTCAAGATGCTCTATGCTTCTTATAACAAGCTCGAACAACAAGCCAAAAACAATGCCCAAAACCATAAGCACAAGATAAAGAAATGCACCATTTAAAGCAATCAATACAGGAATCAACGCAATTGAGATTGCGAAGTTTGCGGCAATTATAACTGCAAGAAGCACCCAGTAAATGCGCTCTTCCAGAAACTTTATGTCGTGCGGCTTGTTTTGCTTGGCATTCCTTATAATCCCGACTGCCCTGACAATCTCTTTTTTTCGCCAGCCCTTTTTTTCAAGCCTTTTTACAAGGTTTTCCATGCTTTGCTAGTGCTCTTCCTTCTCTTCATTAATTATTTTTTTCACAAAAGAAATAAAGTTCCTTGTGTTTTCATAGTACTCCTTCAGGACGTCGATGCTCACTTCAACAATCTCGCCTTTGTCGATTGTTGCAATCATTGTGACGTGCCTTCTGAACTCCTCCCTTTTTGTGTACTCTGCCTTGCTGAGCTTCCTGAGCCTCATATAAAAATTAATGTAGTCAATCAGCTCCGCATTGTCAGGAAAAGTTTTTCTGAGCAAGTCGCATCTCAGCCCCTGATTTGCCGGAATGTTCGCCACAAGCTTTTTTTCCTTTGCGTACTTCAGCAGCGCCTCAATCCCAAAGCCGATGCAGTTTATCAGCCTGTCAATGACATGCTTTATGACATCGACTGTCCTGGTGTATTTCAGGCTTACCCAGAATAAATGGTCAACCCTTTTCAACTCCTGAACTGCCTCGTCAAATGACTCCTTCATAGAACATCCAAAAATTATTTGTTTTGTATTTTTAATATTGCCTTTGCCAGGTTGCCGTTATTGCTTTGCAAGGCCTCCAATGCCTCATCTTTTGTGCAGTTGGTTTGCTCCATAACTGTTGCTAAGTCGTTTTCGCCTATTTCCGGCGCTTCATTCTTTTCGATTTCCGTTATATCACCAACAACCTGAAAGGTCTCCTGCCCCATCATGTTGACTTTGCTTACATGTGGGTTTTTAATGACAAAGTCCTTTTCGGCTGTTTTAATGATGACGAGCTCTGCATCGATTTCCTCCTGCCTGATGCCGAGCCTTTTCATCGCCTTCTGCATCTCCCTTGGGTTCATTCCAGGAAACATGATTTCACCTTATTCCAAGCAGCCTATTGCCATAAGAATAGAGAAGCAGCATTATGACAATAACAACAACACACAGTACTATTATGTGCCCGGGCTTGAACTTGATTTTGCTTTTGTACTCATCAAAATACCTCACCAAGCCGCCCATTCCCGAGGGCATTGAGATTCTGTCTTGAGCCATTTTTAAGTGCTACAAATACCTATCATAAATTAAATCGGCAGGGCTTGAATAAGCCGCCTTTTGTCAGGCCCCGAGTGTGACATGAAAATCACGACAGCCTGCCTTAGCATTAAACTAAGCGTCTTTTAAGACTTGCACCAGCCAGGGCTCACCGTTTCACCCATGCTGCAAAAACGTCAGTTGGTTAGCTCGATTCCCTCGCAGGAATCTTCACAAATTTCATCCTTAATTACAGCGGTCTCGTTTCTGAGTGGTTGCCCCCTATTGCTAGGGCTCGCTTCCGCGAGTGGCTCTGATTAGTCAGCAAGCCTTTAAGGCTTGAGTGGGCGGACTTTCCTCAGTTGCAAAAACCGAAGCTAAGTACAAACCCTGCCTTATTATAGAATGGAAAGTGGGTATATAAAATTATCTGTTTTTCCTTTTCAGTATGGTTTCCTTTAAGTCCTTAATCTCGTCAAGCTGCTCAAGCAGAATGCCCTCCTTTATGTCCTCTCCGATTGCAAGCAGAATTATGAATATCACCATCAAAAGCCACAAAAAGACCGTCTGGAGGAAGCCCCAGCTTATTTTGTAGCCCTCTGCAATAAAAACCTTGTTTATGAAAAAATACCCGATAATAAGGACTAGGAAGCCAACCACCAATAGCAGCTTCTCAAAAACACTCGTGCGCCTCTTTTTTTCCATTGCCAGACAATTTGAATGTTATGTTTATATATTTTTCTTTTTGAACACCATAATTTTCAGCAGCTGCTCTCCGCTCCATACTTCCTTTTCCCTGTGAACGGCAAAATCGCGCTTTTCCGCATGCTTTTTTACAAAATCAGGAATTCTGGACACTATTGCAACAGTCCCATTATTTTTCAGTATGTAATCGCACTGGTAAAAAAATTCACCATACACCTTCTCCAGATTCGCATTTTTCGATGTTGGGGGGTTTGTTATGATTCTGTCAACACTTTCTTTCTTGAACTTTATATCAAGCCATTCAAGCTCAACCCTGCTGAAGTTAATGTGCTTGTCCACTCCTGCAATTTTGGCATTTTTCCTGGAGTAGTCAACGTACTTGAACAGATGGTCATATGAGTATATCTCCGCCTTTGGCTTTTTTATGCTTTTGTCAACGCCTTCAAAGAATTTCTCAAAATCAACCCCAATCTTCAATTTCAAAAAGGCAAACTTGTCTTTCTTATAATAGTTGACGGGAAAGCCGGCTGCGTAAAAGGCAGCTTCTATCGCAACAACCCCGTCCCTTGAAAAAGGGTCGAGCGCAACATCGTCCTTTACAAAGCCGCTTTCCTTCACCAAGGCGTATGCAATTGTGCCCCTCAAAGAATTGGAGTGCAGGAAAATTTTGTACGCCCTCTTGTTCATTTCAAATCCTGCAAAATCAACCCCAAAATAGCATTTGTCATTGACGATATAAACCAAAAAAAGGATGTCATAGCTTTTAATGTCAAATTTTTTATTTTTGAATTTATTCTGTATAAGTCCCGCAGCCTTCCCCTCCACGTTCACGCTGTTAAAATCATGCTTTCCCTCCCTTATGCACTCAACCTTGAATTTTTTGCTTTTGTCAACCCATTCGTCAAATCCTGTTTTTTCAATAAACGTTTTAAACTCCTCAAAGAAATTTTCAAACTCAAAAGTGCCGATTAAATATAAAACCCTGTCAGCAGACTGGCACTTGTAGCACAACAGGCACAAATCCCTGAGGTTCTTGAAGTCAAAGGCAACGCATCCGGACTCTATTCTGCAATGAGCACTAATCAGTTCTTTAATTTCAACAGAAGCTGCTTCTTCGACACCTTTTGATGTTATGGCAAGACCTTTCATAGGCGAAAAAGCAATCAGCCTTGTTTAAAAATATTTGGCTATTTTTTAATCAATGATTTTTTCTTTAGCCTTCCTCTTAAACTTAGGCTTGACTTTAAGTGCTTGAAGAACTCTATCTGCCCGAGCCTTTTAATGGCTTCTTTTTTTGTCCTGTA
>JAGVXS010000014.1 GCA_018303685.1 Candidatus Woesearchaeota archaeon | reverse complement strand
TTTAACAGCACAAACTTAACTTTCAGCGTTGACACAACAGCACCTACAGTAACAATTTTATCCCCGACAAACAGCTCAACTATTGCAACAGCAGATGTTGTTGCGAGAGCAAGCTTTTCCGACCAAAATGCTGTGAACTGCCAGGCAAGGATTGATTCAGGCACAGTGCAGGAAATGTCAGGAGACGGCATAATCTCAGGAACAGCTTCCTTTACCTTCACAAGCCAGAGCAATGCACAGCACACCATAAGCATAAACTGCACCGATACATCTGCAGCAAGGTTCTCAGCAATAAAAAATACCACATTTACTGTAGATACGACTGTAACAGACACTTCATTTCCAAACCTTACAATAGACTTTCCTAAAAACCTCTCTATAACAGCAGCTTCTACTATAAACTTCCAGCTTAATTATTCTGATTCAAATAACGTGAACTGCAAGCTGATAAATGGAACTATTGCATATGATTTTGACAATGACAACGCAACTTCAGGAACAGCCAATTTGACGTTAGCTTTGGAAGACGCCAACCATACAATATCCGCTAACTGCACAGATACATCTTCTAACGCCAACAATGTAATTTTAAGCGCTTGGAACTTTTATTTGGATTCAGCTTATCCTATTATAAGATTGATAAGCCCTGCAAACAATACAGTGCAAACTTCCAGCTCTACAGTAGCCTTTGCCTATAATGTTTCTGACTTAGGCATTAAGAACTGCTCTTTAATCATTGACAACATCCTTAACCAAACTGATATAACAGTGGCATTGAATACACAGCAGACATTCGACAAAGCATTGGGCAACAAGGCTTACAACTGGAGCGTTAATTGTACAGATATTGCAGGGCTTACAAACAGCAGCGAGACATTTTATGTGAATGTAAGCTTTACCCAGTCCGGAGGCAGCAGTCCTTCTGGCGGCAGCAGCAGCGGGGGAGGTGGCGGGGGAGGTGGCGGCGGGGGAGGCGCTACAGCACCGGCTGGAACAAGCAAAACACAGGTATGGCAGACTATGCCTGCCGGCAGCAGCACAATGAAGATAAACAAGGAAGAGATTGCCTTTAGTGAAATAGAGGTTAATGTCAAGAATCCTGCCAATAATGTTGAGATTGCAGTTATAAAACTGGATGAAAAGCCCGCTGCAGTAACTCATGAAATAAAAGGCAAGATTTACCAGTATATAGAAGTAAAGAAATCAAATATTAAGGATGAGAACATAAATAACGCTGTCATTAATTTTAAGGTTGAAAAAGGCTGGCTAACTGAAAATAATGCTGATGAAAATTATATTGTCCTAAACCGCTATACAACAGTCTGGAATGAATTAGAGACATCTAAGATTAGCTCTGAGCCAAAATATGCTTATTATAAGGCATTAACGCCGTCTTTCTCATATTTTTCGATTTCCGTCAAGGAAAATATAACTTCAGAAATATCCATAGAAAATGTTTCAATGGCAAGTACTGTGAATTTTACAGAGCAGACAGAAGTGGCTAATGAATCTAAAAAAGTTAAAGAAGAGGCAGTTGGAAAATGGAGGTATTCTAGCTTGTTAGTTATCGCTGTTGTTTCTTTTGTTATTGTTCCCATTTGTTATTTAATATACAAAAAGGCGATAAAAAGATTTAAATAAAAATCCCATTTTGCAGAGAAGAGATGAAAAAAATACTTGTAACAGGAGGAACAGGGTTTTTGGGCAGCAATGTAGTGGAATTGCTCAGAAACAAGGGATTTGATGTGCATTCATGCAGCAGGAGAGAAGGCATTGACATCCGCAACTACAGCCAATTCAAGGAATTTGTTGATAAAATCAAGCCCGAATTAGTGGTGCATTGCGCTGCGCATGTAGGCGGAATAGCATACAACGCTTTGCATCCTGTGGAAGTATTCGAGGATAATGTAAACATTGGATTGAATGTTGTCAGGGCATGCAACGAATCCGGAATTAATAAGTTGATCAATATAATGCCAAACTGCACTTACCCAGGGCATCTGGAGGAGTACGAAGAATCAAAGTTCTGGGACGGCGCAATCCATGACAGCGTTCTGCTTTGCCTACTGCCAGAAAAACCCGAAATTCAGGCCCATACATCTGGTGTTTCCGAACATGTACGGCCCAAAGGATCATTTTGAAATTGTAAAGTCCCATGCCTTGGGAGCCTTCATAGCAAAAATTTCTGATGCAAAAAAACATGGCAAAAAAACTGTCGAGATATGGGGCACAGGCAAGCCGATAAGGGAATGGATTTATGTAATGGATGCCGCCGAAGGGGTGCTGAAGTCTATTGAGAATTTTGGCAGGTTTGAGCGCAATGAGATAATGAACATCGGCGTTACAAAAGGCATCTCAGTGATTGAATTGGCCAATATAATAAAAGAAACTGTCGGATGGGAAGGTGAGTTTGTCCTGCAGCCGGAAAAGCCTGACGGAGCCATGAAGAAAATACTTATAGTTAATAAAATGAAGGAAAAGCTGGGCTGGGAGCCTTCAACAAAGCTAAGGGAAGGCATAAAGAAAACAGTGGAATGGTACGCGGGGAATCATTAATGGAAAAGCTAAAATATGGCAAAGGCAGCTGCCTTCTGTGCGGCTCGAAAGAGCATGAGATTGTGTATGATTTTGAAAGGCAGGATATTGTGAAGTGCAGCAGCTGCGGCTTTGCATTTGTTTTTCCCATGCCCGAGGACGGGCATTTCCAGGATGTGTATGCGGGGGATTACTGGGAAAGCTATCAGGTGTCAGTAGGCGAAAAGGACATACACGAAAGGCTTAACGAGTTTATGGAGATTTCAAGGGAAAGAATAGGTTTTCTGTCAAAATTCAAGTCAAAAGGAAAGTTCCTTGATGTCGGGTGCTCAATGGGCTTTCTTGTGAAGGCCGCCAAGGATGCCGGCTTTGACGCGTATGGCATTGACTTAAGCGAGAAAACCCTCGAAGAGGGAAGGAAAAGGTATAATGTAAAGCTGATAAGAAGCACGCTTGAAAGCTACCCCCCTGAAAAATTTGATGCCATAACCTGCTATAACACAATAGAGCATGTCGTAAGGCCTGACAGGCTTTTGATTGAGATGCGGAAAAGGCTGGCTGCAGACGGAGTGATAGCCATAGGCACCCATGACTTTGAATGCAGTAACCACAGGAAAGAGGGAAAGGCATGGAAGCACATAATGCCGACAGAGCATCTTTACTATTTCCGCCTCAGGGACCTGATAGTGCTGGGCGAGCAATGCGGCCTGGAAGTTGTATGGCACAACAAGCCGATTGATAATCTTATTGTGGTGTATTACAAGGAAAAGAAGCCGCAAGAATAGAATAAAATCCAGCCAATCATGGAATAATTAAGGGATGTAATATACCTCAATGCCGTTTTCCCCTTTTCCAACACTTTTTTTTAAAGCCCATTCTTTTGGCACGTTGAAAATTTCAGCCGGAAACTTGGCGCCCTTCTTGTAAGACAAATAAAAATTTACAAGCTTGCGGTTAACTACAATATAAGAATCTGTTATTTTGCCAAGCTCCACAGCGTATGTATTCTGCGGGTTCAGCGGCTCGTAGTGGTTGAACTTCCTGATGCTGTCGGGCAAATCGTAGCCCGATAAATAATCAAAAACATTAAAAGTCCTTTCATCAGTGTATATGTTGTTGCCAAGCCCTTTTATGAATTTGTATGTTGCCTTTTCACTGTCGATTAAGGATTTCTGGCGCGAGACATGTATATAGCCTATTGATGTCACGAAAAGAAGTATTAAGATGATTGGCATCAGCGTTCTTTTGATTAGCTTATCTTCCTGCGAAAGGAAATATGCAAGCAGCAAAATTCCCGGAAAGGTTATTATAGAAAACAGTCGTGTTGTAACTGGGAAAAGTATGTATTTTGTAAGGCTGATTGAGCCGAAGCTGATATATAAGAACAAAGGTATAAGCCATAACAATAGGCTGTAGGTATCTTTCTTTTTTCTGGCTATGCAGAAAAATATTGCCATGAATATAAACGGGTAAAACAACCCCAAGCTGCTGTCTGTGAACGCAATGTAAAAGAAGTGGAAAAGGGAAAATGGAAGGCTGCCCCTGCCATAATTTTCCAGCACTATGGAGTATGTTGCCGTTGTTATAGTATCAAACCTGAATAGCATGTTGCCTGTCGTCTTTAAAAAATAAAGCGACTCGGCAAAAAATATTACTGCAAATCCCAGCGGAATCAGCCAGTATCTGGCTCTTATTTTTTTATTGTAGATGGCATAGGCGATAAAAAACAGGATTATTAATACAGACAGCTCCTTTATCAGATACGCCATTCCAACAGCCAAGCCCGAGAAAAGGCAGTAAGCATACGATTTTCTTTTATTCGCGGTTTTTTCAGACTTCAGGAACAGGTACACTGACAGCGCAACAAAAAATGCCGAAGGCAGCTCAGTCATGAGCCTTGTAGAATACAGCACGTCAAATGGGAAAAAGCTCAGCAAAAATGCGCTGAGCAGACCGGCCTTCTCGTTAAACAGCATTACCCCAAACTTATATATCAAGACTATTGAAGCCAATGAAGCCAGAATAACAAGCACATTTGATGAAAACTCATTAAATCCAAACATCCTGTACAGCACAGAAACAGGCAGCAGCAGCCCTATCCTGAATGCATCGCCCCTCTCAACATTTATTGGCTCGCCCTTCGCAAGCATATTTGCATATTTTGTATAAGCCAGCGGGTCAGAAGCATCAGTGCCTGTAAAGAACACGAGCCTCAGGGCAAGAGCAAAAGCTAAAATAATCAAAAGCCAAGTGCTGCCTTTATGCCCCCAAACCAACGGCTTTGTTTTCATCTGTCAAAAACACCATATAAAAAACGCCTATTTTAAAACTTTGCCCTTTTGCATTTGTAGTAAAAGACGCAGGATTTAGGGCAATGCAAATGCCTTTTACCATTGTTTCAATAATTTTATATACAATGCTGGATTCTGAAAACCAAAATGAGCTTCAATGTTCTAAATGACGCTTCAGGATTTATTGTGAGCCTTGCTTCCAGCGGCATGGCTAAAAAAATAGTTAGTTTTATCAACAAGCATTTTAGCCCAGAAAAAGACATTATGGTAAAAGTCGGCATGCACAAAATGTATGCAAGCACGCTTGACAGGATTTTCGCGCTGCTGCTATGGAAGTTTTCTGCGCTTGAGGCTTTTGAGACAAAGCTGCTGGGCAAGATTGTCAAAAAGGGAATGGTTGTTTATGATATAGGCGCAAACGTAGGCTATTACACCCTGATATTCGCTCATTTGGTTGGAAGAAAAGGCAGGGTTTATGCCTTCGAGCCCGAGCCGGAAAACTACAGGCTGCTCCTGAAAAACATAAGGGCAAGCAATTGCAGGAATGTCATAGCAATTAAAAAAGCGGTCTCAGACAAGTCAGGAAAAGTTAAATTTTTTGTGTCAGAAGCCTATAAAGGAGACCACAGCATGTCAGATCTTGGCGCAGGAAGCAAGCTCATAGAGGTGGACTCGATAACAATAGATAATTTCGTGAGAAATAAGGCAAAGCCTGGCTTTATCAAGATTGACGTTGAAGGCGCCGAGTTTCTGGCAGTGAAGGGGATGGGCAAATTGCTGGATTCAGGGAAAGGTGTAAAGATGGTGTGCGAGTTTTATCCGAAGGGCTTGATAAAATGCGGCGATTCTCCAGGCGAGTTCTTAAGCAGGCTGGAAAGCCATGGATTCAAAATCAAGCTGATAAACGAGAAAAAGAAGCGGATAGAGCCGATTGGCAGCCCCTCTCTGATTAAATTATGCTCAGGAAGCAGGTATGCCAACATACTTCTGGAAAGATAAATACAAATTATGTTCTGCAAATCAAAGCAAAACCTTTTAAAATGCCTGTCTTTTGCTATGAGCTTTATCGACTCATATTAAGCCTGCAAAAAGGTAATGTTTAATGAAATTGACAAGGCATTTAAAGATCGCAGCCGCCGCAGGATTGCGGGCTGGCTCTCTAATTGGCACAGTTGATGTATTAGCCAGAATATTCTCATGGAGCTTTGAGTGGTTTGAGCTTTACCAGGCATTTATTATATCAGTAGCAGCGTCTGTATCGTTTTTCTTGGTATTTGGTTTTTCCTTATGGCTGGCCCAAAAAATCATGAAATTCGGGCTGGATAACAACCAGTCCAACGAGGCATATCTTGCGGGAGAAATGTCGTTTATCCTGATGTTTTATGGCCTTGTGCTTGTAAACAACTTCATACTAAGCCCTTTAAGCTTTATCGAGCCGGCTTCATTCAGCCTTAGCCTGATTGTTACCCTTCTTTCAGCAATATTCGGCTTTGCAATTTTCTTCAAAGGAAAAGAGTTTTTGTCATTGGCTTCCCTGCAACTGAAAAAGCCAAAAGTAAAAAAGTTTTTGGGAAACTATATCTTTGCTGTGTTTGTATTTGCTGCAGTGTCGCTTTTTATTGACGTGTACATGTTGCATTACAGCCCGAGTTACAAATCAGACAGCAGACTTAAGGACTACCCTAATATAATCCTTATAACAATAGATACGGCAAGGGCAGACCATCTCTCGCTTTATGGCTATTACCTGAATACCACGCCAAATCTCAACAAATTGGCGGAACATTCTGTTGTATTTGACAATGCCATAGCTCCTGGCCCGGACACCCAAACTTCAATGGCGTCTGTTTTAACCGGCAGATACCAATACCGCCATAATACTACCTTAAGGAATCCGGTGATTAATGAAAAAGAGCTTTTTATCAGCGAAATGCTGAAGGACAAGGGCTATGTAACAACAGGCATGGTAAGCGCTGTTTACATCAAGTCAAAGTACGGGGCTGGCCAGGGCTTTATGGAATACAAGGACAGGCTGGATTTTTTTGAATATACGCAGACTTACAACAAGCTCAGCATGAAGAGGCTGCTTGACTATGTGCCCGGAATGCGCACTTTCATTTTCAGGACTGACGGCGAAAGGTCAGCAGAGGAAATAAACAGGGATGCTTTCAAATTCCTGGAAAAGAATTCAAACAACAAATTCTTTTTGTGGGTTCATTACATCGAGCCACATCACCCGTACAACCGCGGCTCTCAATACAGGAGCCAGTTTTCCAAGGAAAAGATAACACTTTATGACGTTTGGAAAACAAACAAGGACATACAGCTTGCAACTGTTTACAGGCAAAAGCCGGCATATGCAATTGAAAGGTACCTGCCAATTCCGAACTCAACTATAGAGACGGCAAAAGCGCTTTATGACGCTGAAATCTACTCTGTTGACAGCAGCATAGGAAAGCTGGTTGGCAAGCTTGACCAGCTGGGCTTAAAGGACAAAACCATAATCATAATCACGGCGGACCACGGGGAGGAATTCTATGACCACGGCGGCTTTATGCACCATACTTTATACTACGAGAACGTGCATGTTCCTTTGCTGATTTATTACACTGCCAAACTGCCTCCAAAAAGAATAAAGGAAACTGTCAGCACAATTGATATCTTTTCAACAGTGCTTGACGTGGCAAATACTGAATCGCCTGAGAATGTAGATAGCGCCAGCCTGCTCCCCCTGATTAAAACTAGCAAAAGTCCTGTCGGCAGGTACGCGATTTCTGAGCTTTATGGAAGGCCAAAACTGAATGAGAGCGTGCAGCAGGCAATTTTTGACGATGGGTGGGAGCTTCTCCTGATAAAGCCAGAAGACCCGAAAAACAGGATGCACTCCTCTCTGTTTAATATCAATGCTGACCCGCAGGAAAAACTAAATCTTTATAATGTAAATATAACAAAAAGAAGATTTTTGGAGAAAGAGCTCGAGAAAATCGAACAAAATTAATTAATCAATTATTATGAAAGAATGGACTCTCTTTATAAAGGAATTCAGTGAATTTCGCAGATTCTTCAAATTAGACAAAGCCCAGCGGAATGTTGTAGTTTATTCCGAAGACAGCTCATACTACACCTTTTTTGAGGGGATTATAGACGAGCTTGCAGGCAGGCACAACATGAAGCTGTGCTATGTCACATCAGAGCACAATGATTCTATGCTGCGCACCAAAAGAAAAAACATCAATGCATTTTACATAAGGCACCTGCTTGGCTTTTTCATCCTGCTTCTGGACTCCAGGCTTATCCTGATGACAATGCCTGACTTAAACAAGTTCCATATAAAAAAGTCTGTCAGGGGAGCCAACCATATTTACCTGTTCCACAACATCGGTAGCTATTTCCATGTCATCAGGCGCGGCGGGCTTTTCCACTATGACACGATGTTTGCAGTCGGCCCCCACCAGATCAGGGAACTGCGGAGAGAAGAGCAGCTGTATAAGCTGCCTCAGAGAACCATAGTTAAGTTTGGCTATTACAGGCTGGACAAAATGCATAGAGACTACAAAAAATGGAAAAGCGCAGGCAAAAAAATAAAAACAAAGTTCAAGGCAAGGATACTTGTTGCGCCTGGTTGGGGCCCGTGGGAAGAAAGGACAAGCATGCTGGACATCTGCGGCAGCAAATTAATCCGCAAACTGCTTGACTCAGATTTCGAGGTTATTCTAAGGCCGCATCCAATGACAAGAAAAAGGTATCCTGAGTTTTTGGACGCGCTCTATGCGGAATTCAAAAACCGCAGCAATTTTAAGCCGGAGGAAAATGTGTCGTCGCTCGAGTCGTTTTACAGCTCTGATATAATGATTAGCGACTGGTCCGGGGTTGTGTATGAGTATGCTTTCGGGACAGAAAGGCCTGTGCTGTTCATAAACACGCCCATCAAAATAAACAATCCGGAGTACAAGAAATTCGGGATAGAGCCCATTGACATTAAAATAAGGAATCAAATCGGGTTTGTTCTGCAGCCGAATGACGTTGATAGGGTTGATGCCGTTGCAGCAAGGATGGTAAGGGAAAAAGAAAAGTACAAAAAGAGAATAATAATGGCAAGAAAAAAGCTGATATTCAACCTTGGCAGGTCCTCTTCTGCAGGCGCCAAGTTCATAATTGATTTTTTAAGTAAAACTAAATAAAATTCAATAACTGCAAAAAATGTCACCAAAAAAGATTGCTGTTTTAACTGTCCTTGTTTTTGCAGGCATATTTCTTTTCATAAAATCCTACAGGATTTTTGCCGTCTACATTGCAGCGCTTTTGATTCTGGAAATCCTGTCGTATTTCCTGATTAAGAGCCTGAAAAAGAGCTTCCAGTGGCTTATAACCCCTGAAGACGAGCATCCTGAATTCAGCAGGGAGGGGCTCAAGAAATTCATCAGCCATGGCTACGATCCTGAGCTCGGCTGGGCAAGAAAGCCCGATACTGAAAAGGACGAAATAGGCAAGTTCGGGATAACAACTTACCATATTGGCAAAAACGGCTCAAGAAGCAACCCCGGGCATGAAAGTCTCCCGAAAAAAATATCTTTTTACGGCGATTCGTTCATATTCGGCAGGCAGGTTAATGACAATGAGACATGCCAGTGGCACCTTTCCGAGCTTACAAAAACAAATGTTTTGAATTTTGGAGTCGGCAATTACGGCTTGGACCAGTCATTTTTGAGGCTGAAAAGGGAATATCCAAAAAACAGGACAAAAATAGTGATAATGGCCGTTGTCCCGTCGACAATCGTCAGGATAATGGACATGTGGAAGCACTACAATGAGTTTGGCAACACATTCGGATTCAAGCCAAGGTTTATCCTGAAAAACGGAAAGCTGAAATTGGTTAAAAATTTCATAGACAACGAGGACAAATTTCTCGTGTACAAAAAATATCTGCCCCAGATAAGGAAGCACGATTACTTCTATGAAAACAAGTTCAGGAAAGAGATGATAAGATTCCCGTATTTTGTATCGATTTTGGGCAGCCCTTTGAGGAACATTCCCCTTGTATTCCTAGTTTCATGGCATAAATGGTTTAAGAAAGAAAAAAAAACTGAGGTTTATCCGGCTCCCATGAAAGTTATAATGCACATTAATCTGAAACTCAGGCACAACCTCTACAGGAAAAACAAATACGCTGTAAAGCTGTTTGAAAAACTGCTTGACGAATTTGCAGGCTGGGGCAGGAAAAACAAATTCGTGCCTGTTTTCCTTCTGATGCCGCAGAAGGATGACCTGATTTTCAACAGGAAAAGAAAAAAGCCGTATTATGGTGATTTCATTGAAAGTGCAGGCAAAAAATTGAATGTGATTGACCTGACGCCATATTTGATTAACCGCAAGGATCTGGATGACATCTACTCTGACGACAACAAGTACGGCGGGCACTACTCAAACCACGGCAGCAAAGTTGTGGCTGGGATTGTTTATAATAGCTTAAAAGATAAGGGATTAATCTAACCTAACCATTCTATTCTTAAACATCTATATTTTAACATATATGTTAAATAACATCGTAAATAGTAATCTTTAAATAGTTTTACTAGTCTCACTAGTGGAATATGAAAAAGATAGTATGGAAGAACAAATCCAATAACCAGCTGTGCATTACAATCCCTACAGGCTCAAGCATCAGAGAAGGCGATATAGTAGAGGTAAAAAGAGCCTCTATAAAGAAAATAGCATATAGCGGAGTTGCCGCAGATTTGTTCCATTACGGGCATCTTAACTCAATCCAGTTTGCCAAGTCTATTTCTGACTACAACATAGTCGGTGTGCTGACTGACAAGGCTGTGGAGGAATACAGGGCAAAGCCGATTGCCAATCTCCAGGAAAGAAAATCCATCATTTCAAGCCTGAATTGCGTTGACAGGGTTATGGTGCAGGACTCAAGAGACCCAACCGAGAACCTCAAGAAGATACATGAGGAATTTCCAAACGCAGAGATAATTCTTGTCCACGGCTCTGACTTAAGCTATGTCCACGGCTCTGAATACATAAGCCAAATTGGCGGAAAAGTCGTGCAGCACCCTTATTATGGAAGGCTTTCCACGTACAAAATCATAACAGAGCTTATAGAAAACAAGGACAAGCTCAAGGATGTCATTCATTTTGAGTCGCTGATAAAAGGGGAAGTCAAAATAGACAAAGAGTACCAAAAGGGCAACAAGGTTATAATCTCGACAAAAGCGGATACTTTGGCTGCGCTCAAGCCTTTGCTCACCAAGTCAAGGATTGAAAACATGTTTGTGTTTTCTGTTTCAGACTGGAAAAACAAGAAAGATGAATTGCTCAAAAAAATAAAAGAGGAATTCCGGCCTTTCAAAATCGCAGTCAGGAGCTCTGCTGTCAACGAAGACACTCTTGACAGCTCAATGGCAGGCTATTTCGCAACAGAGCTTAATGTTGGCTCAGCAGATTCAAAGGAGACTGAGGCTGCTGTAAGAAAAGTAATCGGCTCTTACAAGCACAAGTCATCCGAAAACTCATTCAACCAGGTTCTAGTCCAGCAGCAGACAGAGAACATTGCCATGAGCGGGGTGGCGCTTACAAGGTCATTGGAAAAGAACTCCCCCTACTATGTAGTCAATTATGACAACTCAACCGGGAAGTCCGATACAGTCACGAAAGGTGTCGAGAGCAGGACATTGAAAATATCAAGATTTGCGGATGCAAGCTCATTGCCCGGCAACATGCAGAACCTTTTGGCAGCTGTAAAAGAGATAGAAAGCATAATCCCAAATATCGGGCTTGACATAGAGTTTGCAGTGAACGGCAAAAGCGAGGTAATAATCTTCCAGGTAAGGCCGTTGACAACAAGCCACAAATACGAGACTGACGATTCTGAAGTCAAAAGCAGGATTGATTTGTTAAAGGGCAGGTTTGCCGAGCTTTCAGCCAGAAAGCCCCATCTTGCTGGGAAAAGAACAATACTCGCTGATATGCCGGACTGGAACCCTGCTGAGATAATAGGCGACAACCCGAATTATCTTGACTACTCTCTTTATGACTATCTCATAACAGACAGCGCATGGCACGAAGCAAGGACTGTTTTGCTCGGCAACAAGCCTTATATCGACGTTAGGAACACTTTCAACTCATTCGTGCCTGCTGCATTGTCGCAGAAGCTGCGCGAGAAGCTCGTTGATTTCTACCTCGACAAGCTCGAGAAAAATCCGGATATGCAGGACAAGGTGGAGTTTGAGGTTTTGTTTACATGCTATGACATGGCGTTTGGCGAAAGGGCAGAGGAGCTTTCAAAACCAGGCTTTGCAAGAGAAGATATTGAAGAGCTTAAACAAGCCCTGATAAAGCTCACCAACAGCCTTGTAGTGCACTCCAAGGAATCAATTAAGGAGGACTTGAAATTCCTCAAGGACATGGAAGCAAACAGGGAAAGGACAAGGAAGAATTCAGCCCATTACAATTCGGTTGAAGACATGCTTCGCAATGCAAAATTCCTGCTTGACGACTGCAGGAAAAAGGGCACAGTCGAGGCTGGCATTTGTGGGAAAAATAATACTGAAAAGCCTCGTGCGCCGGAATGTGATTGACGAAAATTTCTATGACAATTTCATGAATTCAGTAAGCACTGTTGCCAAGGAAATGAGCAAAGATTTTATGCTGCTTGGCTCAGGCGCGATGAAGCATGATGACTTCATAAAGAAATACTACCACTTAAGGCCGGGCTCTTATGACATTACAAGCCCAAGGTACGAGTCAAACCCAGGGCTATTAAAAACCTTAAGCTTTGATTTGCATGACGGGCATTCGGGTTCTTTCATAATGGATAATGATGCTTATGGGAGGATTACAAAAGTCCTGAAGCAGGAAGGCCTGAAATTTGATGCAATGCAGCTGCTCGAATTCATAAAATCAGCTTTGGAGGCAAGAGAGCTCTCAAAATTCCAGTTCACGAAAAACCTGAGCGACGCGCTTGAGCTTATAGCGCTGGCCGGGGAAGAAATGGGTGCTCAGCGAAACAAATCTCGGCAGGGAAAAGCTTACCAGGAAATGGAAAGGCATAATCACTTTAAGAAAAAAGGAAAGAGAGCTAAACAACAAAATTGAGATGCCTCCAATAATCTTCTCGGAAAAAGATCTGGATGTCATAGCTTACTACGCCCCAAGGCCCAATTACATAACTGCAAAAAATGTTAAGGCGCAGGCAGTAAACCTCAGCAAATTCGATGGGAGAAACGTAGGCGAAATTGATAACAAGATAGTACTGATAGAGAGCGGCGACCCTGGCTATGACTGGATATTCACAAGGGGCATAGCAGGCCTGATAACAAAATACGGGGGAGTGGCTTCGCACATGTCAATAAGGTGCGCTGAATTCGGGATTCCTGCAGCAATCGGCTGCGGAGTGGTGTTCGACAATCTTGTTAGTGCGGATTACATACACCTAGACTGCAAGTCACATAAAATAGAGCCCATAAGGGGTGCCTGATGCTCATAGCAATTTCCCAAAGAAGCATGAAGATGGACAAAGGCGCCAATCGCGATGCCCTTGAAAATGACTACATCGAGTATTACGAGAAATTCGGCATTACATTAGTTCCTGTGCCGAATGTAAGCAGGAATCTGGACAAATATTTTAAAGATATGCCCATAAATGGAATAATCCTGAGCGGCGGCAATTCCATAAACCCTGCGCTTTACGGCGCAAAAGGCATGGATGAGGATTTTTCCGCTGAAAGGGACAATACAGAGAAAAAGCTTGTTGAAATAGCGTTAAAAAGAAAGCTGCCTTTGCTTGGCACATGCAGGGGCGGGCAATTCATCAATGTTTTTTTCGGGGGAAAGCTTGTTCAAGACATTGAGCAGAAAACAGGCACTAGCCATGTGCGCGTGGGACATGGTGTTGAAATTGTGGACAAAAAAGCTGAAAAATATCTGGGCAGGAAAAAATTTGTTGTCAATTCCTACCACAAGCAGGGCGTTGACAAAAGCACCTTGTCAAGGCAATTAAAGCCTTTTGCAGTTTCTGATGACGGTATCATCGAAGGATTTTATTATCCAAAGCACATGATTGCAGGCATTCTCTGGCATCCTGAAAGGGAAGGTTGCGATAAGGAAGCAAATAAGAAGTTGGTCAAGGCGTTTATTGAAGGAAAATTGTTTTGGAGAAAATAGTTTTCAAATGAAAGCCATAATCCTCGCAGCTGGCATGGGCACAAGATTGGACAAGTACACTAAAGACCTGCCTAAGTGCATGCTCAATTTCAACGGAAAAACGCTGATTGAAAGGCAGGTTGAAACTTTGAGAGCCTGCGGCATTAATGAAATCGTCATTGTAACAGGTTACATGAAAGATAAAATAAAAATAAAGAATGTAAACTATTGCCACAATGCGAATTACGCAAGCACAAATATGGTTGCCAGCCTTATGTGCGCCGAGAAAGAATTAAATGATGACATTCTTGTCTGCTATGGTGACATATTGTATGAAAAAAGAATCGCAAAGCAGGTGATTGAAGCGCCTGTTGACATAGGGGTTGCAGTTGACATTGACTATCTGAGATACTGGAAGGCAAGGCTTGGCAAATGGCAGGAAGACATTGAAAGCTTTGTGATAGGGAAAGACGGCAGTATTGCTGAAATCGGCGTCCCAAATTGTCCATTGGAAAAGGCAAGAATAAGGTATATAGGCTTGGTTAAATTTTCAAAAAAAGGTATTACCCTTTTTAGAGAATTGTATAATAAATACAAAAAAATTCACTGGAACAAAAATGAAGCATTCAAAGATACAAAAAAATCATTCAAAAAACTTGATATGACCAATATGCTTAATTTGATTATAAAGTCAGGACATAAAGTTTATCCTGTGCCGATAAAGCACGGCTGGATGGAATTTGACACAAATGAGGATTATGAAAAAGCGCTTCAATGGGTGAATAACAAAAGCATAAAGAAATTCTACAACCCTGATTGATTATTTGCCCTTTGCCTCGCCTTTCAGTTTCCCAAAAGTTTTCTTGATTGGCTTCCAGAACCACTTCAGAAGAAAAGCCAGTGTTGCAGAGAAAACCGCGACAATGAAAGGCCATATGGTGTTAAGCAAAACGCCTCCTGTGCTTGGGTCTATGTATGCAGAGGCGCTTGCAGCCAGGCCTGCAAAGCTGGCAATTGCAAACAAAAATCTGAAATTTCTGCTTCTCATTTTGTTTTATGGGTGAAATAGTACTATTTAAAGCTTTCTTTCGCCTTTATTCCCGTATAATAGGCGCTGTAAAGCTTGTCGCCAACCTTCTCTATGGAAAAATTTTCAAGTATGTGCTTTCTTGCGTTTGCAGCAATACTTCTCTGGAGCTTTTTGTCCAGCATGAGCCTTTCTATGCCTCCTGCCAGATCCTCAGCATTGCCGTGCTTTGCCACAATCCCATATTTTTCAGATGGCATCACAAAATCCAAGCCATTGCACCTGGCTGCCACAACAGGCAGGTTGCACAGCATGGCTTCGCTTACAGCAGGAGTCACATCGCTAAGGTTGCTGAAAACAAACATGCTTGCTTTATTGTACACCTTTACAAGCTCGCCATGCGGCAAAGCCCCAAGGAACTTCACATGACTTGCTATTCCAAGATTTTCTGCAAGCTCCTCAAGCTCTTTTTTGTAGCTACCTTCTCCGACAACCCATAGTTCAATATTTTTGTAGTTTTTGTCAACAAGAATCTTGGCGGCTTTTATTATATTCTGATGCCCCTTGACTTTTATCAAAGCAGCCACTGAAAGCAGGATTGTTTTTTTGCCGTCTTTTTTAATGTTCAGCGGCCTGAATATTTTTGTGTCAACTCCATGCCCTATAACCCTGATTTTTTTGCCTGCCCCTCCCTCAATCAGTCCCATTTTTTTATACGCGTCCCTTGATTCAGGGTGAGTGAAGCAAAGGCACGACGCGAATCTGCAGGCTTTTCCTGCAAAAAACAGTGCAATGCGCTTTGTGTAAGGGAACATGAAAAAGTCATATGTTGCCTGGCTGGTTCTCAGCACAAGCCTTGAGTTGTATTTTTTTGCAGCGTGATACGCCTGCAGGGCATAGATGTAAAACTCCGGGGTGCTTGACTCAATCACGTCAAACCCCCTAAGTTCCTTTACAAGCGTTGGGTAATAAAACCTCGGTAATCCAAGAAAAAATAAAATCTTGTACAGCCCGAAATGGCTGTCAATCCCGAAAACCTTCCTTATTTTCAGGCTTTTTGGCTTGTAATCCAGTTTATCATCAACAAACACGGTTATCTCGGCATTGTATTTTTTTGAGATGTAGGAATAGACTTTTGAAAGATTTACGAATGACTGTGTTGTTACATGAGGCGGGATTACGCTCGCTATCCTGGTTTTTTTCATGGTATTCTGCAATAGGAAACTATTTAAATATATTTGGGTTACGGGAGATGAATGAAAATTTTAAGCATTGTGGGGACAAGGCCAAATTTTATGAAAATTGCCCCATTGGTAAACGAGTTCAAAAAACATAAAATAAAGCACATTTTGGTCCATACAGGGCAGCATTACGATTTTTCCATGAGCAGGCTTTTTTTTGACGAGCTTGGGTTGCCAAAACCGGATGAACACTTAGTCTGCCAAACTGGCGTTGGCGTGGATGAGCAAAGAAGCTTTCTTAAAAAAATAATCAAAGTTGCGCTTGAAAGGCAAAAGCCCGACTTGGTTATTGTGGTGGGGGATGTAAATTCCACAGTTGCTGGCGCAGAAGCAGCCCATGAACTGGGCATAAAGGTTGCGCATGTCGAAGCAGGGCTGAGGAGCTTTGACAACACCATGCCTGAAGAAATCAACCGCATACGCACGGACAAAATAAGCGATTTTTTGTTTACAACTGAAAAAAGCGCGAATAAAAACCTTTTAAATGAGGGCATAAGCAAAGATAAGATTTTTTTTGTCGGCAATGTGATGATAGACACTTTGCTGAGCCACAGGAAAAAAGCGGAAAAATCCAGAATACTGGAGCGGTTAAAGCTGCATAAAAAAGGGTATTGTGTTTTAACGCTGCACAGGCCCAGCAATGTTGACAACAAAAAATCCTTTGAAAACATACTGGATATTCTGGAAGACATAGGCGCAAAAATAAAAACAGTATTTCCGCTGCACCCAAGGACAAAAAAAAACTTGGAGTCATTTGGGCTGGACAAAAGAATTAGAAGCATAGGCAGCCTCATAATAACAAAGCCATTGGGATATCTTGACTTTTTATGCCTCATGTCAAAAAGCAGGTTTGTGCTTACTGACTCAGGGGGCATTCAGGAAGAAACCACTGTTCTTGGAGTGCCCTGCGTGACTTTAAGGAACAACACAGAAAGGCCTGTAACCGTGAGTCAAGGCACTAATATGATAGTCAGCACAGACAAGGCAAAGATAGTCAAAGTCTGCAGCAGCCTTGTCAAAGGGCATGCTGTTAAAGCCAAAATACCGCATTTTTGGGACGGCAAAGCAGCAGAAAGGATTTTTAAGGTTCTTACGAGCAAGTTGAATTAACTTCAATATTGAAAACAATATGGAAAATAAATCAGATTTTAGAGTAATTTACAATATAGAAAATAAGTAAAATATATAATGATATTTAATCTAAATAATTTCTTAAGAAAAACAGGATTATCCTGTCCGCTCCTTTGCAATCTCTTCCATAAGGAAATTAACCTTCATCCATGGAGGGTACTCGGGCATTTCGTCTTTGTCCAAGTCAAACTCGTACGATGCCGCTTTGTCATCAGATGAGATTTTCCTGAAATTGCGCTTTTCGTAAAGCGGCCTGATGCGCCAGTTTGACTCTGTTTCGACAAGCCTCCCGACAACTTTTTTGATTCCGTTTTCCTTTGCGTAATTCAGCACAGCAACAACCAATGCGCTTCCTATCCCCCTGCCCATTGTCCTGCACGAAACAGCCAAGTCCCTTACAAACCATCCGTAATCCTTGTTTTCCAGGATCGTCTCTGCAATGATTCCGTAGTCCCCAAACACATCCTTTAATTCAACAACCATTATGACATCATTATTTTTTTCATAAGACTCTTTTAGCTGCTCCAAGGTGTACCTGTTTGCGGTTGCATTAAGTTCGTTTGTCCTGTTCAGCAGCTGGGTTACCCTTGTCCAATCTTCCTCTTCTATCGGCCTCACAGTCATGACCATGCTGCACTGCTTCAGGAAATCCTTATAATTCCCTTTGAAATTTTTTTCAGCTTCCTCCCTATTCCTCTGCTCTTTCAGAAGCTGCACCCTTTTCCTGTCCTCTTCTGTAGCATTCAATGGCACGACTCCCTCCAATCCTAGGATGTCTATCGGGTCGTCAAGCGGCACTATGTTTATGCCTGATATTTGTGATGCAACCTCTGCGCGCTGGAACGGGTCATCGTCGACAAAGATCATCTCGTCAAACTGCGCATTGAAGGCGCCTGCAATATTTTTTATCGCGTCTGATTTCAGCCCCCAGCCAACCTGCGGGTGCTGGAAATATTTTGCAATCTCAAATTTTTTAAGAATCGACTCAACATCCTCATAATAATTTTTGCTGCATATCGTGCTTTTTATGCCTCTTTTGTCAAGCTCCTTCAAAGCCTCTTTTGTGCCGGGCTTCAGGCTTACATTCTCCTTGTCCTTGTAGAAAACAGTCCCGTTCCAGAGCGTGTTGTCGCCGTCCCACACAACAACTTTTATCCTCTTCATCAGCCGAAAAGTATAGAGTTTACTATTTAAATGTTTCCGAAAACATTATAAAACATGCGCCAATGCCGAGGATAGATGAATACAATCAAAAATTTCAGAGAGCAGGGCTTTGTTTCAAAATTGACAATAGCCATCATAATTTTTGCCATTATTCTGAGGTTTGTTATCGCTTCCTACACAATTGAGGGCGGCGATCCCTGCTATCACGCCTCTGCGGCAAGCTTCCTCGCTAAGAATCTGAGGTTTCCGCTTTTTGACTACATCGGAAGGGAGATATTTGCGCATGAGCCCTTGTTTCACATAGCCGGAGCATTTCTTTACAATCTGTTCGGCATTTTCGGCAAAGGCAGCCTTGGGATAAGCATGGCAAGCCCCTTGTTTGGAAGCGGCATGGTTGTGCTTGCATTCCTGATATCAAGAAGGCTTTTTGACAAATACACAGCATTGTTTGCAGTAATATTCACTTCATTCCTGCCTTTGAGCATCTATCACTCGACAACAGCGCATATCGACATGGCAGGCGCGTTTTTCGCGCTGCTGAGCTTTTACCTTTTGATTATTGGCAGGTTTTATTTCTCGTCCATTGCATTCGGGCTTTCATTGCTTGGCAGGATAAACTCTTTGTTCATGGCGCCTGCCCTTGCTTGCCTCATATTCAAAAAATACAGGAAAAATTTTTTTGGCAAATTTCTCGTTTTTTTCATGATAGGATTTTTGGTTGCCTCGCCATGGTATGCAAGAAATTACACGCTGCTGCACAACCCGGTCTGGCCGTTTCTCAACTCCCTTTTTGGCGGCTATTACAAGTCAGCCCACGACTTCAAGCCCGACAAGCTTGCGTACATGCTTAATGTGCAGGACGCTTATATTGAGGTTCATCTTGCATTGTTTGGAGTGCCGGACGGAAAATACGAGAATTTGTTTTTGTTCAAAAATAATTTGTTCAGGACTGGGATAGTCCTGTGGGTTGTTTTCACAATCATATCCTTGGTGCCGCTTTTATTTATTTTCAAAAAGAAGTGCTTCAGAAATAAAAATTTCCGGCTTGCGCTCTGGGTTGCGCTGCCCTACCTGTTCTTCCTCTACTTTTACCAGTTCAATTACGGCAACACATCAACAAGGTACATGCTCACAGCTGTGCCGTTTCTCGGCATTTTGTGGGCATTCGGAATCAAGAGGCTTGCTAAGATTAACAAGGCGCTTGTCATAGCATTCCTTATATTGTTTGCAGTTGTTTTCTCGGCATCAGAAGCGGCTAAATCCGCAATAATAACTCATCAATGGAAAAATCTTGACAAGGATTTTGAGTGGGTTGAGGAAAACACTGGCAAGAGCGCATTGTTTATTGTTCCCGGGCAGTGCCTTGGCTACAGGATTGGAAGGCAGTCATTTCCTGCAAGAGGCACAGGCTACAACCTTGTGCCGAGCCTTGAGCCCCCTATGGGAAAAATAGGCTATATTCTGGACATCAGCAACAAAGTCCACAGCCCGATAAAAAAGGACTCGCTTGCCTATTACATGCCTTATTTCCAAAAGGTTTATGAAAACAACGAAACTAATGTCGTAATCTACAAAAGAAAATGAGCGCAATAATGATTACAGGGGCAGCGGGATTCGTAGGCAGCCGGGCTTCAAAAGAGCTTGTCAGGCAGGGGCACAGCGTTGTCGGAGTGGACAACTTCAACGATTATTACAATCCTAAATTCAAGGAGCAGAACATAAAGGACATTAAAGTCAAGCTTTACAGGGAAGACATAAGGAATTTTGCGGGTCTGCAGAAGATATTTTCCGAAAACCAAATCGACAAAATAATCCATCTTGCTGCCATGGTTGGCGTAAGACCAAGCATACAGAACCCTTTCATTTACGAGGAAGTCAATGTGAGGGGCACCTTGAACCTGCTGGAGCTTGCCAGGCATAACGGAGTTAAAAAATTTGTTTTTGCATCAAGCTCAAGCGTATACGGCAATAGGGACAAAGTGCCGTTTTCTGAAGATGACATTACAAATTCCCCGATATCCCCTTATGCCGCTACAAAAAAAGCAGGGGAGCTGCTGTGCTACACATACAATTCCCTTTATAAAATTCCAAGCGTGTGCCTGAGGCTGTTCACGGTTTACGGCCCTTGCGGCAGGCCTGACATGGCGCCTTACAAGTTTGTTGACAGCATTGCCAATGGCAGGCACATAGAAATGTACGGCGACGGCTCGACAAGAAGGGACTACACTTTCATAGCAGATGTTGTTTCCGGAATCATGAAAAGCATGGATTTGGATGCCAAATATGAAATTATAAACCTGGGCTGCGGAAATCCTGTGGAGCTGAAGGATTTCATAGGCATAATAGAAAAAAACCTCGGCAAAAAAGCAAAGATTGTAAAAGAAAAAATGCAGCCAGGCGATGTCAAGCAGACTTATGCGGACATTTCAAAGGCAAAAAAGCTTCTCGGCTACAGCCCAAAAACAAAAATTGAGGAAGGGCTTAAGCTGTTATGTGAGTGGTATCTGGAAAATAGGTTTAAAAAATAACTTTATTATCTGCAATTTTTTCTCTTTAAAGCAGTAAAATATATGTACTTTAAGGGGGGGTTACAAATGTTTAAATATTAGCTATTTTTATAGTACTAGTCTGGGGTGGAGTTATTTGCTTTGCACCAAAACAAAAGGGGTGTAAAAATTTCAGTTGAATATTTTTTAGGTAGCTCTAAGGGTATTTCTTTATACATGCTTCTTTCAATTTATTTTTTATCATCAAAAAAATGATCAAACTCAGGGGTGGTTTTCCATGAAAATAACTAAAATAGCTTTAGTTTTGTTATTAGTCAGCGTTTTGGCATTAACGGTGGCAAGCCAGATTTCTCAAGTGACAAGCACTATAAGCGTTGAAGAAGTAAAGACATGCACCACTAATTTCTATAATGAAGTGCAGGATGTTTATGGTAATTACAACTATTATCATAATTATTCCCTCTGCCTGAACACCTCTGGTCCAAATACAGACTGCTCTACACAACAAGACATATTGAATCTTACAGGCAAATTAGTGCAAGTAACTGTTACAAAGAATTCAACCGAATGCACACCGCCAAATAAGTACATTGTTTCAATCGATAAAGGCGCTACAACAGAGAAAAAAGAAATTGATTTTTCTCAATGGGGAGCCTGCATACAAAATACTGAAAACAACTGCCTTATTGTAACCTGCGTCTCCAATGAGGATGGTGCATTTAAAGGGCAGTTTACTGACTGCAAAGGCGGGAAAAGCTGCCAGCGCTTTGAGATTTGCGATAATAGCATAAAAACATTTTATAAGAACTCAAGGGATAATTTTGTTGAAAACGACCCAAGCTTCTATCTGGGTAAACTAATTCTTACGGAGGTGACAAAATGAAAAAAGCAACCTTGATATTTGCATTGTTCTTTATACTTTTTATTTTTGATGTCAACGCTTTTGGATTGAACAATAATTCAGCTATTCCAAATATTAACCAATCAAACCTAACATCTCATTTTAGAATGAATGCTACAAGCGGCAACCAAACTGATTATGCTCCATTTCGATTAAACAAAGGTTTGAGTGTTACTGGAACAAACATCAAATATGCAGTTCCAGACCCTTATACAACACCTAATGGCTCGTTTGCTTTCTTAGACCACACTAATCAGTATCTTTCAACTTTAGATAATGTCAATGATTACGGCTTTTCAGGCGATTTTTGCGTTATGGGATGGGTTCAGCATGACGTTGACTTTGCAACAGAAGCGCCAAGCGAGCAGTGGCTTTTCAATTGCATCGACAAAGATAATTCAGCAGGAAGACCTCACTGGGGAATTCATAGCGAATCGCCAAATGGTTATATTAATCTACAATATAGTGGCGCCGATAAAATTTTTAATGGAAATAACACCTTTAGTGGTGGACGGCATCATCACACCTTAAATTTAAGAGGAACAAATCTAAGCTACTTGCGAGATGGGGTGTTATTAGCTTCTACTACTATCACAGTTGCTGACTTGCCACCTTGTTTATTCCATATTAATGTCCAATACCAATCAGGCTCGCATGTTGGAGGCGGCAAAAACCTAAACTTTTCTGATGTTGTTATATTAAGCAGAAGCTGTGCAGTAGATACTGACGTGATGTGCATGTACAATGGAAGTAATTGCTTAAATGTAACAATAGCTCCAGACACAACACTACCCACTATAATAAACTACAGCGACCAAGGCTCTTCTTGCTCGAACTGGAATACAAATCCCTCAAATCCTTGCAGCACCAGCGACACAACGCCAACTCTTTACTTCAATACAAGCGAGGCTGCATATTGTGCCATTGGATTAAATAACTTCAACTACACAGCAATTGGAAGTCTAAGAAACTGCACTTCTGGAGAAAATACTATAGAGCACGCTTGCACTTTAATAGATGGAGACGAATTAGTTTACGAGGACTCTATAGTTTATCTAAGTTGCAAAGATAGTTCTGGAAACATGAATACAACAAGCACAAGCGGTCCTTTAAGTTTAACAATAACAGGTTTAGAGACAAGCGGAGATGCAACAATAGGCGCAGGCATCCAAAATGCTTTGCTAAGTGGTTACACTAATTACACAGAAGTGCAGATTTATACCAGAAATCTGTCAAATGGGCAAGTAAAAGGAACTTTTGACAGAATGGCAAAGAAAGGCAGCAAGGCATGGGCGTTTAATTTTGTGTCTAAAGGGGAGCAGCATGTAAATATGTTTAATTTAACCCCTGTCTTGTACGTGTTGGAGATGTCAAACATAACAAGCACAAACATAACTAAGACTATAGAATTAATGATTAATGCCACCAAATAGCAGGAGGTGATTCAAAAGAGGTGCCAAAAGTGTCAAAAGACAAAAAAGGCGAGTTGAGTTTGGTTGCATTACTTGCCTTGCTCTTTGGCGCTATTGTTTTTGCAAGCGCACAGGTGCTGAATTCTACAGACAACTCAAGTTTTGTTAATATCTCATTGATAAACAAATCAATTAATTTGAATCAAACAACAATAAATGAAACAGCAAATTTAACTATTCCAACAGAAAATATTTCTATAAACCAAAGCATCAACTTGGCATTAAATGAAACAACAAATATAACATTGCCAGAAATACCAATAAAAAATTTAACAAAAATAGTCGAGTTAAATAAAAACAAGCTGAATAACGAAACTGAAAAATATCTAAAAAATATAAAAGACAAAAAAGAGTCAAGAAAATATATAATCAAATTTAGGAATTCTATTGATGAGAATGAATTGATTAATGTTACTTTAGAGAAGAAAATTGAAAAGTTTAAAGTAACTAAAATAAGCGGTGAGGTTAAGGATTTAGAAGACTTAATTGAAGACAACGAAATTGAGTTTATAGAATTGGAACAGGATATAAAAGTTTTAGGGGATATTGTACCTTTTAACATAAAAAAGGTTAAGGCTGATTCTGTTTGGAATTTAAGCAATGGTTCTGGTGTTAAGGTTGCTATTTTAGATACTGGAATCGGCGTGCATGATGATTTAGCTATCGCAGGAGGAGTTTCCTTTGTTGACAATAACTATTTTGACAGCAATGGTCATGGCACTTCTGTTGCCGGTGTAATAGCAGCTTTGCTGAATAATGAAGGGTTGGCTGGAGTTTCTCCGGATGTTTCCTTGTATTCTGTTAAGATAATGCAAAGCTCTACTGGAGACTTAAGCAACGCAATAGCAGGCATTGAATTGGCAATTGACAATAATATAAGCATAGTTTCAATGAGTTTTGGGTTTAACTCTTATTCACAAATATTCAAGGAAGTTTTGCAGGAAGCCTATAATAAAGATATTTTACTTATCGCCGCTTCTGGAAATAATGGACAAGATAATATTTTATATCCAGCAAAATATGATACTGTAATTGCTGTTGGTGCAGTTGATTCAAATGATAATCTGGCTTCATTTTCTTCTTATGGCTTTGAGCAGGAATTAGTTGCCCCTGGAGTTGATATTAATTCCACATCATTAAATAATCAATATTTCATTTCATCGGGCTTAACAAATGAACAGATTAGGGCGAAATTAAGGAATGATGCTTTGGACTTGGGTACTATTGGAAAAGATGATTTGTATGGATATGGGATGGTGCAAGTTATGCTAAATATTAGTAATTTTACATTAGCTAACCTATCGTATTTTTATGAAATATTTAATATAACTAATTTCGGCTTACCAAACATTACTTTTAATTTCTGGCTGAATGGAACTGGGATTATTGATGATGTTAATTTCAGCATTGGTTATTATTCGGTTAATATAACTTTTAATGATGGCAGAAAGAAATCAAATATTTATAATGTAGATGAATTTGGCACTTTAATACTTTTGGCGCATGTAATAAATTTATCAGATGATTATACACTTACATGTCCTAGTGGTGTTGATTGCAAGCACGATTCGATAGTTTTTAAGAATTGGGATTTAAGAGCAAAAATATTGCCTCAAACAGGCGAAACCATTCTAGCGGAATGTTATGATGATGAAAACTTACATCCTTATGAAAAATGCTACGGTACACAAACCAACATAGACAATTGCCGAACTAACACAACGTTTGACAATACATGTTCAGCTGCAAGCACTGGATGTACTTCCCAAGGCTCTTTAGGCAATCACCAGGTTCCTACTTCATCCTCTACCACAAAAGAAATAGACGCCCTGTATTGTTATAATGAAAATGGCTATAAAACAAGGGGATTGGGCTTAAGGAGGTATTATATCTGCAGTCAACGCCAATATGTTTGCACAAGCTCAACCCAATATGCAGATAGATGCTTCTACAGTGGTGGCACTAAAGATATAGGAACTGCTACCTGCTCGGCTGACACTTCCTGCGACTCAAGTGCAGACGAGGTAAATGCAGACTTTGGCACCAATGGAAATTC
>JAGVXS010000013.1 GCA_018303685.1 Candidatus Woesearchaeota archaeon | reverse complement strand
CCTCTTTCTAAAATGACAGAGCATGAAAAAGAATTAGCAGTATTCCAGGGAAAGAAAATAAGAAGGATATGGCATAGTGATGAATGGCATTTCTCTGTTATAGATATAGTTTCAGCCTTGACAGACAGCGTTGATGCAAAGGATTATTGGTACAGGCTAAAGCAAAGGGAGAAAGAGTCCTCAGGAGTTGAGTTATCGACATTTTGTCGACAACTGAAATTAGCCTCATCAGATGGCAAATATTATGAAACCGACTGCGCTAACACAGAGTCAATATTCAGGATTATCCAGTCAATTCCATCCAAAAAAGCTGAGCCTTTCAAGCGCTGGCTAGCAAAAGTCGGCTATGAACGAGTCCAAGAGATAGAAAACCCTGAATTGGCGCAAAAGCGCATGAGGGAATTTTACAAGGCAAAAGGCTATTCTGATGACTGGATAGAAAAAAGAGTCAGGGGCATTGCCATTAGGGATGAGCTTACAGATGAATGGAAAAAGAGGGGCGTGAAAACCGATATGGAATATTCAATTCTTACTTCTGAAATCTCAAAAGCCACTTTTGGATTAACTCCCAGCGAATACCAAAAGCTCAAAGGGCTCAAAAAAGAAAACTTAAGAGACCACATGAATGATTTGGAGCTTATATTTACCATGCTTGGAGAGGCATCCACAACAAGAATTGCCAGAAACAAAGATGCTGAAGGCTTTGGACAAAATAAAGCAGCCGCAAAAGAAGGCGGCGAAGTTGCAGGCATTGCAAGAAAAGAGCTTGAAAAAAGAAGCGGGCAGAAAGTCATTAGCTCAGAGAATTATCTGACAGAGGCGGAAAATAAGAAAAAAAGAATATCAAACCATTAAGGTTATCAATAAGGCATTTTTAGATTTATTAAGCCCAAAACCCTTTTTATACCTTCAAATTATCATCACAAGAAATGCCGACATCCAAAATAATAAAATTCGGAAAAGGAATGGCTATTGTAATCCCGCCGGAATACATGAAGGAAAAGAATCTCAAAGTAGGTGATGTTGTCAGTTTTGAGATTTATAAAATAAGTTCCCGCAATACTTAAATACAGTTAAATAACTTACTCTATTTATGTTCCGTGTTTTCCGCTCAGACTGGTATGGCAAGAAGCTAGGCAAGCTAAGCAACCAAGAGCAAAAAAGAGTTATGAATTTTGAGCAGTCCTTGAAGCAGAATCCATCTCAAGGAAGACCTCTTGGCTATGATTTCTTCAGAGAAAAGAAGTTTAACGGCAAAAGGCTGTACTTTCTCGTTTATAATTCGCATGAAGTTGTTTTTCTAATAACAATCAGCGACAAGAAAACACAGCAGCAGGTTATTGACATCATCAAATCCAACTTGGATTTATACAAAGAAGAACTTAACAAAATCTTGGGAAAGATTTAAACTTCCTTTATCCTGCCTTTAAGTACGTCTTTTATGCCTGAAGCTATGTCCTTGAGAAGCTCTGTGTCTATCTCTTCCTTTTTCTTCAGCTTTTGGTACTCTTTCTTTGTGATAGTAACCGTTTCTGCCATAACAACTTTAATAATTTCCCACTTAATAAATCTTTCTGTCAAATATTAAATTCACATCAACCTTTATATATCATCCCTTATTTTTTAATTACAGGTGATACTTCAATGAACCAAGGAACCAAGGTCAAAGTCCATTACACAGGCACTCTGAATGACGGCAAGATATTTGACTCTTCAGAAGGAAGAGAGCCGTTGGAATTCACTATAGGCAATAACCAGGTCATAAAGGGATTTGAAGATGGAATAAAAGGCATGAAAGTAAACGAGGAAAAAACCATAAAAATCAAGGCAAAGGATGCCTATGGCGAAAGAGACGAGAGAATGGTTGCCTCTGTGCCAAGGGACAAGTTCCCTCCTGAAGCGCAGGCTGGCGGAATGCTTATACTGAAAGGGCCAAACGGCGAAAAGCTCCCTGCAGTCATAAAGGAAGTAAAAGATGATGCTGTAATCATAGACATGAACCACCCTTTGGCGGGAAAGGATTTGAACTTCAAAGTTAAGGTTGTGGGGATAGACTAATCTTCATCTTGCAGCATATCGTCTTCGCCGTCAGAAAAACTTCTACGCCTAATCTCAAAGTATGTATTATACAGATTTACTGCTACTTGAGCCTTTTTAGGAAGCTGCTTTTCAGGAATGCTTGCAATGTGTGGAATCAAAGCAACCAAGTTAAGAGCGTGCCGATTGCCAGGCCCGCATGGCAGTGAATCAATTCCTTCAGAAGCAAATGCATCTATCTCCTCCAAGCTCAATCCAGCTTCTTTTGCTATAACTTCTGGGCGCAAATACAATGGACTATGCAAGGCATCAAGCCTGATTTCTTCAGGGAATTGGATTGGGTATTTTACCGGCTTTCTCTGCCTTAATATGCCATAATGCTCTTTTCGCTCTAAGATATAGCCCATGACTTTAGGATATTTTTTTCCGAATTCCCTTTCAACATAACCAAGTATTCTCTTTTTCTGCTCGCTTGAATAGCCTTTCAGGGCATGATCAATAAGCTCTGCAAGTTGGAATTTTTTGTTATACCTAAAATCCCCTTTGAATAGCATTGACCTGATTGCATTGTTGTTGAAAGCCTGCCTGCCGTGCCTGTCCTTAATCAGCCTAAGCTCCGAGATGTCCCTCCACCTATAGAGCTCGCTTTCGCCGTTTGCTAAATTTCCACTGCTTCTATGCAAAACAGCTTTTTCAACATTATGCCTCCGTAGCTCAGTAGGTAGAGCGTGTGACTGTTATCCTCACTATTGTTCGGGACTTCCCAAACAAAGTTTGGTAAGTAATCACAAGGTCACCAGTTCGAGTCTGGTCGGGGGCGTTTTTTTCAATATGCAACAAATAACTTACAAGCCCTTAAAGCACATACTGGTCTGCACTAATGAAAGAGAGCAAGGCAAGGACTGTTGCTCGCATGTAAAAGGCTATGAAATCTTCAGGGAACTGAAAGACTGGGCAAAGTCAAGCGGCTTGTCTTCAAAAGTCTGGGTTACAAGGACAGGCTGTTTGGGATTCTGCAACAATGTAGGCGCAACTGTCGTTATCTATCCCGATGAATTGTGGTTCAAGCAGGTAAAAAAGGAAGAAGTGCAGAAGATAAAGGACTTTATCTTGGATTCAATAAATAAAGCTTTATATCAGTCTGGTTAGAATGCTCGAGTCTCCAAAAGAGGCGGCAGAACTGATAACCAGCTCAGACATCGAGTGGTCGACAGTTCAAATCTGTCCAGGCCCATTTCTTTCAATACAGATTTATTGGCAACGAATGCCTTCCAAAAATGTTGATTTCCTGAAAATTGTTTTAACTACCACAAAGTTTAAATATAAGTTATTATTTTAAAATAGCAACACTTTTGTTTTACTAAAAAATAGGAGGGTGCATGATGAATTTTAAAACTAGGCTTTTGGCTTTGATGGTTGTTTCTGTTTTCTTGCTGAGCGGTTGCGAAGTGTACCAGACCCTTTACGGGAGCGCGCCGCAGGAAGCTCCTGAAGCTGCTCCGGGAAAGGCTGTGAGAATTGAGGGTCCGCTGGCAAAAGAAGCAGCCATTTCCAAACAGGCTTATGCTGCTGCATCCGCAACACAGCACGATCCGTTCAAGGCTGGAGACAATCCACTCGGGCCGTTTGACAGGGGAAAGTCTTTAGGGTTTACAATGCAGCAATGGCTGGCTGCAAGCGGCATAGGGATTTACAGCGTTGACGGCGAAAATGCAGAAGCAGAGTTTTCATTCAAGAATCTTGTGCCGAGCGGAGTTTATACAGTATGGTGCTCAAGAATTTCACTGCCTCCTAATTTCAGCGTTGTTGACAAGCCGTGCGGCGCAGAGGACGGCTCGCAAAACTCATTTACCGCAGACGAGAAGGGCAATGGTGAATTCTCATTGAAGTTAAGTGCGCTCGAGCCAAGCACAAAAGAGGCTGCATCTCTTATAGCAGTTGCTTACCACAGCGACGGCAAGACATACGGCGCAAGCCCGGGCGATTTCGGGTTGAACAGCCACGTGCAGATTTTCTACATGCTTCCCGAGATGGAGGAGGGCAAGGCAAAGTACCAAGTGCCTGTAAAGTTTGTGAATCATATTGATGCAGGTTTTCCCGAGCAGGATGTATTCATAGAGCTGGAAGAAAAGAAGGAAGAGGCTATGCCCGAGGAAAAAGAAGAACAGCCTGCCACAGGAAAGGCTGTTGAAGAGGTAAAAGAAGAAGAGGCAGCGCCTGAAAAGCCGGTCGAAGTAGTTGAAATGCCACAGGAAAAGCCGATTGTTGTGATAGTGCAGGAAACGGATTTGGTGAGCCTGCAGCCAGAAGCAGAGGATCCTGACAAGGCAGCAAATCTTGTATTTACTTACACGTCGCCTCTGGACGAGAAAGGGGGATGGCAGACAACTTATGGGGATGCGGGCGAATACACAATCACTGTAACAGTATCAGACGGCGAATCAGCAACAGCAAGGGAAGTTCTTGTAATTGTAAACAAGAAAGAGGAAGCGCCGGTAATCGACAGCTCAAAGCCTATTGAAAGCGGCTTGGCTATAGACGAAACGCAATCTATCGAGTTTAGCGTTGCCGCAAGCGACTTGAACAAGGACCAATTGTCATATGCCTGGAAGTTTGACGGCGTTGATGTCGGAAATGAAGACAAATACGCCTACCAGTCGACTTATGATGATGCGGGCACGCACACAATCAAGGTTGAAGTCTCAGACGGCTTGTCAAGTGCAAGCAAGATATGGTCCATAGAAGTGGAAAACGTAAACAGGAAGCCGGTTTTGGAAGAGGTAGGGGGCATATCCGCCAAAGAGACGGACAAGATTGTCATAACTGCGCTCGCAACTGACGACGACAAGGATGCCATAACCTACGCAATAAGCGACAGCAGGTTTGCCCAGGAAGACAATGTTTTCACATGGCAGACTGATTACGCCAGCGCAGGAACATATGAGGTTACTGCAAGCGCAAGCGACGACCAGGACACAACTGAGCAGGCATTCACAGTAACGATTGAGAACGTAAACAGGCCGCCTGTAATAACTGACATTGTGCAGAAAGGATAATTTACTCAAAATTTAAATTTTTGAGTTCCACAGAAACCATGTTTCTGCGGATATTCTTTTTTTTGAGGGGGATAAATGAATAAAAGGATTGCATTATTGCTAACAATACTTTTATTGTTCCCTTATATTGCCCATTCTATCACAACATTCACTATACAGGAAACTGAGAAAATAAGCCTGCAGCCTAATGCAACAGACCCTGATGCGGACAAGCTTGCCTTTGCATACACGCAGCCATTGGATGAAATGGGGGAATGGCGGACAGCTTATGGAGATGCTGGCGAATACAAATCAGCCATTACAGTTTCTGACGGGGTAAACATTGTGTCAGAAGACATACTGATTATTGTCAGGAAAAAGGAAGAAAGCCCTGTGATAGAGTCCTTTATTCCAAAAGAAGGCGATTTAAGCATTGATGAAGCCGAATCAATAGACTTCAGGGTTTTAGCAACTGACTTGAACAAGGACGAGCTTGCCTACAAATGGCAGCTGGACGGAAAAGAGGCAAAAGAAGGGCAGGAATTCTCTTACCAGACAACTTACAAAGATGCCGGCAGCCATAATGTCAAGGTTTCTGTATCAGACGGAACAACAAGCGCCAGCAAAGAGTGGAATGTTGATGTTAAAAACGTGGATGTTGAACGCATCCTGGACTCGATACAAGACGTTGTTGCCGATGAAAATGACATCATAAGCCTGGAACTGCCCGACTTCGAGAAATATGGCTTAACGTATTCAATTTCTGAGCCTCTTGGCAACAAAAATGAGTGGCAGACAGGCTATAAGGATGCAGGCTCTTATGAAGTTGAAGTCCATGCAGAGGGTAAGGGATTTAGCGGCGATAAAAATGTAAAAGTTGCTGTAAACGATGTTGATAGAGTGCCTGTTTTTGACAGGATAGGCAACAAAGTTGCAAATGAAAATGAGGAAGTGACAATAAGCCTTAACGCCAAAGACCCTGACGAAGACGAAATAACCTATTCCGCAGGCAACCTGCCTGAAGGCGCCTCTTTTGAGGGAAATATATTTGCATGGACGCCGAGCTACGACACTGTCAAAAAAGAGGGGCTTGTAGACTGGGTAATGGACAAGTTCAGGGTTCTGAGCAAGAGCTTTTATGTGCAATTTACTGCTTCTTCAAAAGACAAGAAAATAGTCCAGAACGTTATCATAACTGTCAAAGATGCCAATAGGGCGCCTGTAATTGAGGATATTGAGCCGATAACTGCAAATGAAGGCGAAACAGTAAAGATTTTCCCAAAAGCATATGATTTGGACGGCAACAAGGTAAAGCTGAAATATTCCGGCTTTACGGATTCTGACTCGTACAAATCCAATTTTGGCGATGCAGGCACATACTATGTCAAGGTTACTGCAAGCGACGGCTTGCTTGAAAGCTCAAAGTTTGCGAAGGTAACAATAAGCCATGTAAACAGGGTGCCGGTTTTTGAAAAAATCAGTGATGCAATGGCAGCGGAGACGGACAATATAGCGATTTTGCTGAACGCTAATGACCCTGACGGAGACGAGATAACTTACTCCATTGACAACCCTCCGGCAGGCTCTTCATTGAAAGGAAACGTGTTTTTATGGATGCCAGGCTATGACACTGCGGGCAAGAAAGAGGCAAAGAAATTTGACTTGGTGTTTGTTGCTTCTGACGGCAAATCAGAAACAAGGCAGATTTCAAAGGCTGAAATAGCTGATAAGAACAGGGCGCCAAGGATAGTCGATGCGACAAGGAGCGTAAATGCAAAAGCCAGCAGGCCAGTGCTCATGTCAGCCAAGGCAGTTGACGACGACGGAGATGAATTAACCTACACATGGGATTTCGGTGTTTTCCAGAAGTACAAGGCGACTCCGATACACCAGAGGGTATTCACCAGCAAAGGGATTAAATCCGTTAAAGTGATTGTGAGCGACGGCACTGATGAAGTCGAGCAAGTGATAAATGTGAATGTAAGTTAACAATCTTTATAAACCACCTTTTCTTTTTCTTGCTTATGAAGAAAGTTAAAATTGATGAGAAAACCGATAACGCTGTTCTTGACATCGCTTTAGACACATTGAAGATTGGGAAGCAGGCGCTTGTATTTGCGAGTACAAAGAAATCTGCGGAGAAAACAGCAGAGGAAATATCAAAAAAAATCAAGGCTGAGAATGAGGCATTGAGGGAGATTGCTGATGGCGCTTTAAATGCCCTGTCAAGGCCTACAAAGCAATGCGAGAGGCTTGCTTTATGCATGAAAAAAGGCATTGCATTCCATCATGCCGGATTGGTGGAAAAGCAAAGAAGCCTAATCGAGGATAATTTCAGGAAAGGCGCAATAAAAATAATATGCTGCACGCCAACTCTTGCCTATGGGGTGGATCTGCCTGCCTACAGGGCAATAATAAAGGACCTGAAAAGGTACACATTGCATGGACTGGCATGGATTCCTGTTCTGGACTACATGCAGATGTCAGGAAGGGCTGGAAGGCCAAATTACGACAGCGAGGGGCAGTCAATAACAATTGCAATGACAAGCAATGACAAGGAAAAAATAGAGGAAAGGTACGTGAATGGCGCTCCGGAAGACATCTATTCAAAGCTTGCAGTCGAGCCTGTTCTAAGGACGTATGTCCTGTCGCTGATAGCGGCAAACTTTACAGCGACAAAAAAGCAGCTTTTTGACTTCTTTGACAGGACATTTTATGCATACCAGTTCAAGGACTTGAGAAGGCTGCACGCAACAATAAACAAGGTCATTGATTTGCTTGAGGAGTGGGAGTTTATAATGGGCTCGGGATATGATTTTTCGAATGCAAATGAAATCAAGGACGAAAAGCTCAAGCCGACCTTAATCGGAAAGAGAGTGGCTGAGCTTTACATAGACCCTTTGACTGCGAATTTTATAATAGCATGCATGAGAAATGCCTCTGACAAAAGGCTTGACACTTTCTCATTCCTGCAGATGATATCCCATACCCTGGAAATAAGGCCATTGCTTAAGGTTGGCATAAGGGAATATGACAAAGTGCAGGAGTCATTGCTGGAGTTCAGCGACTTCCTGCTTGAGAACGAGCCTTCAATGTACGAGCCTGAATACGAGGATTTTTTGAATTCTGTAAAGACATCACTGATGTTCAACAAGTGGATAAGCGAGCAGGACGAGGAATTTCTGCTTGAAGAGTACAATATAAGGCCGGGGGAGTTAAGGGCAAAGCTCGAGATTGCCGACTGGCTGCTTTATGCGGCAGAGGAGATAAGCAAGCTGCTCCACTACAAGTCCCTGATTAAGGAAATTGTAAAATTAAGGCTCAGGCTAAGATACGGCGTCAAGGAAGAGCTGCTGCCTTTGGTAAGGCTCGAAAACATCGGAAGGGCAAGAGCCCGCATCCTGTTCAGGAACCGGATAAAAGACTTAAAGGACGCGAAGAACGCCGATTTGTCCACTTTAACACAGCTTCTTGGAGAGAAAATCGCATTGAGCGTGAAGAAGCAGCTTGGGCAGGAGCATATTGAAGTGCCTGAAAACAAGAGGAAAGGGCAGATTTCTTTGAGGGACTGGGAAGGATAAAATCAATTTAATTAATTCTCTTTTAACAAAACTTTATAAACCATTTTCTTTATCTTTGATTTATTGCCCCTGTAGTATAACGGACCAGAACGTGAGGTTGCGGATTTTCAAGCAGTAACCTTAAGGTCGGGGTTCAATTCCCCGCAGGGGCATAACTTTATATGAAAACCTCTTCTCTCGGAAATCTCAATTTATCTTTTTGCTTGTCCGCAGCATATCCAATCGGGCACAAAGCTGTCGGGACTAAATTCTTTGGAAGCTTAAGAATTTTTGCATATGCTTGGGGATCAAATCCTTCCATTGGGCACGAGTCAAAGCCAAGCGCTTTAGCGCCATTAAGAGCATTTCCCAAAGCAAGATAAACCTGCCTTTGCGCCCATGATAATTTCTGCTCTTCGCTCAGGCTTTTATCAAAACCCCTCATAATATCTATGTATCCGGTGCTTGCTCCAGCTTCCTTCATCAGCTTCTCAAGCTTGTCTATGTTGCCTGCAATATCAGTATTTGCGCAGAAAACGAGCAGGTGTGAGCAGGATTCTATCTGCTTTTGATTCATTGACACAGGAGTCAGTTTTTCTTTAAGCTTCGCATCTGTTATTACCTCTACTACCCATGGCTGTATGTTGAAAGAGGAAGGCGCATACCTGATAATTTCCAACAGCTCATTGACTTTAGATTCTGGTATTTTCCTTCCGTCAAACAGCTTTGTTGCATACCTTTCCATTACGATTTGCTTGAATTCCATTTTTAACCTCAATGTACCAGATAACCGGCATTAGAAACCCATATGTCATATTTAAATTTATAGAAACATAATCAATAAGCTTTAAATTAACTCGTTTCTTACCTCCCAAAATGCAAAAATACAAGCTTGTGTGCTTTGATGTTGACGGGACTTTGATAGACAATCTTACATTCTCATGGCAGATTTTCCACGACTATTTCCAGACAAACAGGCACAAAAGGGAAGACGCAAAAAAGAAGTTCTTTAACGGAGAAATAACCTATAGGCAGTGGGCGGAGCATGACATTGGGCTTTGGCGCGAGAGAAATGCGAAAAGAGAGGATTTCTTCAAGGCAATAAGGCATTTGAAGCTAATGGAAGGCGCCATTGAAACATTAAAAGAGCTCAAAAAAAGCGGCTTAAAGCTTGCAATAATCTCGGGCTCATTAAATATTTTGCTGGAAAAATTCATCCCGAACTATGAAGAGATTTTTGACGACGTTTTTTTAAGCAGGATTTATTTTGATGAGAAAGGCAATATAAGCAAGGTTGATGCAACGGAATTTGACATGGACGGAAAAGCCATTGCATTAAGAAAAATTGCAGAAAGGGAGAATATAAGCCTAAAAGAGTGCGTTTTTGTGGGAGATTACCTGAATGACTTAAAGATAATAAAAGAAGCAGGCTTGGGAATAGCGTTCAACTGCAATTATGACAAAGTCAGGAAAGCCGCTGATGTTGTAATCGAGAAAAAAGACTTGAGGGAGATTTTAGGGCATATCCTTATCTAATCCTTTCCATCAAAGCAGCATAAATTATAGGCATCGCAATAGTCGCATCACATATCAAGTCGACAAACTTAGCTTTTGGGCTTAATTTGCCCCATGAAATGCCTTCCCTTAATTCAGCTCCTGAAGAGCCGCCTGGCTCTGGCCTGTCCATTGTCACTTGAACTCCATAAGAAGCTTTCTTTGAAAACTGCATTGCCTGCTGTATGTAGTTTTTTGGCACCCCTCCGCCGAAATAAATAAAGCCTGTTTTTTTTGCAGTCCACGCAATGTCTATGATTTCCTTCAAGTCCTCAAAAGCCCTTGTTTCAATGCCTTTTCCTCTTGCAATCTGCCCCCATATCATCAATCCAATTCCTGAATCAGAAATAGCAGGGCAGAATACGGGTATCTTGTTTTCGTAGCAAGCCTTAAGTATTGATTTTTTTGGAGTCAGCCTTCCAATCTCCCATAAAAAGTCTTTTATTGATTTTTTGTCCTTTAAATTGTCAAAATTCTTTGCTATAAAGTCTTCCATGCCCTCATAAATCTTGTTTGGCATATAAGATTCATAAACCCTGTCAAAGCCTTTTTTGTAAAGCTCTGCATCGTCTGCATTTGCTGTGCCCTGATAGTGCCTGTAGCCAAGCGCCTCTCCCAGGTCATGGGTCAAAGTAGCGCCTGTTGTTACAACAACATCGACCCATTTGCTTTTTATCATATCAATTATAATTTCCCTCATGCCTCCCGGAACAAGAGGGCCAGCCAGTCCAATAAAAACCCTGCAGTCCCTGTCTTTAATCATCGCTTCACAGATATTGACAGCTTTTCCAAGCCTTCCGGCTCCCAGAACTCCTGTCAAGTTCATCTGCCCGACAAGCTCGTTCACGCTCATTCCATTTTTTATTTTTATATTATTGACTGGCTTCATTTTTATTGATTTAGCTCTGGTAGATAAAATAACTGAAATTAAGAATAATCTGGCTTTATACTCCCCTGTCTCTGACTGTATCCATATTGCCCGGTAAACACAATAATTATTTAAATCTATTGAAAATTAATCGTTAAAAATGAGTCTGTTAGTTGATGTACATTCCCACCTGGACCACCATTTATTAGCCGATAAAATAGACGAAATTATTCAAAGAGCCAAAAATGCAGGCTTAAGGCACATAATAACCAATGGCATAAACCCCGAAACCAACAGGAAATGCCTTGAATTGTCAAAAAAATACGAAATTGTCAAATGCGCAATGGGGCTTTATCCAAGGGATGCACTGAAAAAAGAAATAGAAAGCGGGGATTACCCCTTAAAAAATTCCGATTTTGATGTTGATGAAGAGATAGATTTCATAAGAAAAAACAAAAATAATATCGTTGCTATAAGCGAAGTTGGTCTGGATTTTGTCAATGGGGAAAGTAAAGAGCAAATTGAGGATTTTGAGAAGATGATAAAGCTTGCCGAGGAATTAAAAAAGCCGATAGTGGTGCATTCAAGAAAGGCAGAGCACAAATGCATCGAGATGCTTGAATCCTCAAAAAACAAAAAGATAATAATGCACTGCTTCTCAGGCAAAAAATCGCTTGTAAAAAGAATCTCTGATAATGGATGGTTTCTTAGCATTCCGACTATTGTTGTGAGAAGCCAGCAGTTCCAGGACATTGCAGGAAACGTTCCAATCACCCAGCTTTTTTGCGAGACAGACAGCCCTTATTTGAGCCCTTATAAAGAAAAAACAAACGAGCCTGCTTTCGTGGCTGAAAGCTACAGCAAGATTGCGGAAATAAAGGAGATGGATGTAATTGAGGCTATCAACAACATCTACATGAACTGGCAGAAGGTTTTCGAGTGAGTTAATTTTAAATAGTGCTTAAATAATAATCATCTTATGAGGGTTTTAATAATAGTTTTAATGCTATTTCTGGCATTACAAGTTGCTTATGCCGAAACCCAAATCTTCTCTGGAAAAGTGATAACAGGCGCTGACAAGGAAATAAACGGGGGTGTTTTTAGATTCACCTATGATGAAAATAGCAAAAAGGCATTTGTGCAGACACCGGCAGGCGGGTTAATTGTCGACAATGGCGCCTGCAAGCCAAACAACATATTCAGGGTGTGTATAAACAGCGCCAATTTCTCGCATAAGAATATCACCACTTACGTGTATTACTACGAGATTGATGCAACCATATACAAGCTTACCGGAAGCCTTTCAGCAAGCAGCAAGGCAACCCTGAGCAGCCTGCTGCAGGGCGAACCTACGGATTTGGAAGTGACTATCACAAACCCGACTGATTTTGAAATAACAGGCATAGTTTTCAGCTATGACTTGGCGCCTTTCTACATAATTGAGGCTAAAGGCTGCGAACTTAACGGCAAGCGCCTTATTTGGGAGGGCTCCCTAAATCCAAAATATGACAAGACATGCACTGCAAAAATCAGTACAGACAAGGATGGAAAGTACAATCTGGCTGGAAATTTAAGCTATTTCAACGGGTACGATACAGAGAAAATAATGACAAATGCCTCTGTAATAACAGTTCTGCCGAAGCAGCTAAAAGTCAGTTATTTTATGGATAAGGATATAAAAGTGAGGGAGCCGTTTTACATCAACCTTTCGCTGCAGAACCTGCATGCAAGCGAGGAAATCAGCGCTTCACTAAAAATAGTGCTTCCAAGCCATGTTTCGCTCATCAAGGACAAGCCGGCTTTTGACAAGGATGAAAGAACCCTGAGGCGCAGCAGCCTTCTGCTAAAGCCAAGCGAATCAATGAACTACTCATTATACCTGGAAAAAAATTCACAGGGCACAGAGCCGATTAACTACAAATTTGAATATGCAATCAAGGGCATAAGCGATGTGATAGAAAACAGCACTTTTGTGGATGTAGTTATACTGCAGCCTATAACAAAGCCTTCTGAGCCGAAAGTTGATGAGCCTAATGCAACTCCAAATGCAACAGCAGTCCAGGAATCTTTGCAAAGCCCGCAGGCAGCAGATGCAAACAAAACAACTGAAGCAGCTGCTGAAAATAAAACTTCGGAAAAGGTTGCAATAGCAGAGATTGAGCACAAAACTTTTTCTGAAAAGCTAAGCTCAAGGTTCTCAAAAAATGAAGCCCTAGTGCTTGTAGGTGTTGCTTTTGCGGTGTTTTTAATCATATTTTTTGTCAATAAAATAAGAAAAAGAAAACAGCCTGTCATGGACGAGCAGGCGGCTTTGAAAGAGATTCAGGAGAAAATTTTAAAGAAAGAATAAAAACCAAAAACTTTTTAAGCTTGATATGCCGTGTAACTACTATGAAGATAAGCATTGACACAAAAGAAGATTCTCACGAGGAGATCAAAAAAGTAATAAAAATGCTGCAAAATCTTGTTGGCGATTCAGGCGGAATTTTCACCAATGAGCCTTCAGAAGCGCAGGCAAGCCCGATTGCAAATATTTTTGGGGATACCACTAATTTAACACAAGAGTCAACAACTTCTTCAGAAACAACCGAAAATACACAGACAGAAACAACAGAGCCGGCAGAGCAATCAACAGAAGACCTGTTTGCAGAGCTTTTCAGCGAGGAAGAGCTGAAGAAAATGGACGTCAAAAAGGAAAGCGAAGAAGAGGAAGAATCAGAAGAAGAGACAAAGCAGAAATCAAAGGATAAAAAGTATGGTGTAGAGTTTTATTAAACCTCAATTATCTTCCCTTTTTTGCCGACATTTATTACTTTGGTTTTGCCAATCATTTCTTCTATGCCTTCTGCCTCATGGACATGGCTGCAGAGCAGTATGTCAGGCTTGAAAACCTCAATTGCTTTTCTAACACCCTCACTTCCAGGAAAAATGTTTGAGAATTTCTCCATCAATGAGCCTGAAGGGTGAACATGCGTAACCAAAATTTTTTTCTTGGCGTCCTTAATCCTGCCATAGCCTTTCTTTATCAGCTCAAAAATTTCGTCTTCACCAAGCTGGAACAAGCCGATGTTTGCCCCGCCGCAGCCGAACAAGCCGATGTCCTTGTACTTGATTGAGTAGCCGTGCAGGTTTGTCGCTCCGTAAAGCTCTGCCAGAAAATCAGCGGTTGCGACAGTCTCGTGATTGCCCGGAATCAAGATTACTTTTTTGCCTTTCTTGACAAAAGGGCCTATAATGCCTTCTGTCGAGGTTTCTGCGTAAGTTAGGTCTCCTGACAAAACCACCAAGTCAATATTTTCCTTTTCCGCCTGCTCTGCAAGCTTCCTGGCTTGCGAAGTATCTCCATGAATGTCGCCTGCTGCAAGGATTTTGACTTTTTTATGCTCCTTTTCCATAACGGCCCAAGAATAAATGATGTTTAAAAACTTATCTCTCTGTAATTTTAGCTTTTTCCGTCAAATCAACCAGTTTGCTCGGCCTGCCTTCTTTTTTGCCCTCGTAAATCGCGAAATCAACGCCGCTTTTTATTGCAGGGTCCAAATCCTCCAGAGAAGTCATGTAATCCTCACTGCTCCGGTTTACAGATGTTGTGACTACAGGCACTTCTGCGTCTGCAGCAAGCTTTCTAATCCAGTGGTTCGGAATCCTTATTCCCAACGTCCTTAATCCGGGGTTAACATCCTTTGCAACGCATTCTTTCTTCAATCTAAGGATCAGGGTGTAAGGGCCCGGCAATTTGCTTAGCCATTCCCCAGACTCTTTTGTTATGACGCAATTCTCATTAATCCAGTCGATTGATGGAGCAATTACGGAAAAAGGGCTTGCAGCCCTTCCCTTAAGCTGCCTTACTTTTTTGACTGCAGCTGAATTCTGTGCATTGCATCCAATGCCATAGATTGTATCAGTCGGGTATATGAAAACAGAGCCGTTTATAATGGAGTCAATGATTGACTGCTTTTCGAGATTAGTTTCTTCAAAATTCAGGATTCGCATAAGGCGAAGAAATAGAAAACACTATAAAAATGTTATGCTAAAAATTTTATCCCA
>JAGVXS010000012.1 GCA_018303685.1 Candidatus Woesearchaeota archaeon | reverse complement strand
TTTCAAGCCGCTTTTCGCCAAAAAAGCTGCTTTAGATGAGTTTTTCGCCAAAAAAACTCATAATTAATCTTTTCTTAATTTTATATTTATATATAAAGTGATTTATAAAGATTTCTGGGATAGTATATATATTTTGGTTTATATAGGTTTATAAAGAAAACAGCAATAGTAATTTAAAATTCAGCATATTTCTATTAATTATGCCACTCTACTTCATCGGACTTGGATTAAGCAACGAAAAGGACATTTCAATAAACGGGCTTGAAGCCGTAAAAAAATGCGACATTGTTTATCTGGAAAACTATACTTCAATTTTAAACTGCAAAAAAGAAGATTTGGAAAAGCTTTACGCAAAAGCAAAGAATGTCGCTTTTCTCGTGATTGGAGACCCATTTGCAGCAACAACCCACATTGACTTGTTCTTGAGGGCGAAAAAAGAAGGGATAAAATGCAATGTTGTCCATAATGCTTCCATTGCAAGCGCTGTTGGAATTACAGGGCTTCAAGTGTATAAGTTCGGCAAGATAACCTCAATTCCTTTGGAGAACGAAAATATTGAAACTCCTTATGATGTGCTGAAAGGTAATTTAAGCTTGGGCTCGCATACATTGTTTTTATTGGATTTAAATCCGGATGAAGAAAAATTCATGAGTGTAAATGATGCAATAAGGTACTTGCTTAAAGTTGAATTAAAGAGAAATGAAAGAATATTCTCTGAAAAAACTTTATGCGTCGGCTGTGCAAGAATTGGAAGCGAAAGCCAAGTCATAAAGGCTGGAAGCGCTAAAGATTTGCTAAAATTCAATTTCGGCAAGCCGGTCCATTGCCTTATCGTGCCGGGCAAGCTGCATTTCATGGAAGAGGGAGCTTTGGAATTGTATTCTTGATGTGAATACCACTGGACATCCCTGCCTTAAATATATAAAGCCCGAAATCTGCTAATTCTGAAAAAGAGAACACGCAAAACTGCTAAATTAAGCTTTTCGGCTTTACAGCACGAAAATCTATTATGCAGTTTCGCTTAACATTCTCTTTTTCCTAGAAATTCCAAAGTTTCAAAAGTCAGAAACTTTGGAGGTTGATTGAAATGAATGAAAAAAATGAAGAATTAGCTGAGTTTTTTGGTATTCTCTTAGGAGATGGTAACCTAAACAAAAGCAGTAATTGTATTACTATAGTGGGAAGCTTAGAAGAGGTGGATTATTACAATAGTTATGTAATCCCAATTATAAGGTCATTATTTGAAGTTAAACCGAAATTGAGGTATAGGAGAGATAGAAACGCAATTTATATTGATTTTAATTCTAAAAGAGTTATGGATTACCTAACTAATTCTATTGGTTTGGTGAGGGGGAGTAAAGTTAATGCTCATGTACCAAGCCTAATAAAAAATGATATTAGCTTGATTCTTCCTTTTTTAAGAGGTTTATTTGACACTGATGGGTGTTTTAAGTTTTCAAAGCAGACAAGCCAAAAAAATTATTATCCAAGAATTCAATTTTGTTTTAGTGATACTCCATTTGCTCATGAAGTTAAAGGCTTATTAGAAGAAGTTGGATTTAATTTTGGGATGTGGAAAGACCCAAGATTCAATGGATTACTTGTTTATCAGATTTCTGGAAGTGATAATTTAGAAAAATGGATGAAAACTATAGGCTCAAGTAATCCTGTCCAAAAAACAAAATATCAAGTATGGAAGAAATATGGATTCTATGTTCCAAAATCTTCTCTGAAATCTAGAATTGATTCATTAAATTTAAATATGGAGGTATAGTCTTTAGGTTTGCTTCGGCAGATTCGTTTTGATAGCCCCGTGGAAGAATAATTCCAATTATTCTGCGGAATGTAGCGGTCAAGCATCGTGCCCTTTGGAGGCATGGACGGCAGTTCGAATCTGCCCGGGGCTATTTATTTATAGTTCCGAGGAATTGGTAAATTCCTCATTGTTTTCCATTATAGGGAAAGTCTGCGACATTAGTCGCTTTACATGCTTTTAGTCAAGCTTTTTGCAAAAGGTTGGTTCTGTATCTGCCAGGGGCTATTTTAACAACATTTATAAATTATCAAACAATATTTCATTAGGGGGGTGTTTGGAATGGTATTTTTAATTTACGGATTGATTGTTCTGGCATTGATAATCATATTTGCTGGGCTTAAGATTATCGACCAGTATGAAAAAGGGGTTGTATTGACTTTAGGAAAATTTTCCAGCATAAGGAGCGCCGGCCTGACTTATATCGTGCCAATCATCCAAAGGATAGTTGTTGTCGATTTGAGAATAAGGACTATTGACATTGAAAAACAGCAGGTAATGACCAAAGACAATGTTCCTGTAAATGTGAATGGCGTTGTTTTCTTCAAAGTAGCCAAGGTTGATGATGCTATACTAAAAATACAGGATTATGGGTATTCTCTTGCGCAGTACGCGCAGACTGCACTGAGGGATGTCATAGGGGGAATGAGCCTTGACACTGTGCTGACAGAAAGGCAGAAGATAGGGGAAGAAATAAGGAAAATTGTTGACAAGGAAACTGACCAGTGGGGATTGGATATTCAGACCATTAAATTACAGGATGTTGAAGTTCCAGACGACTTGAAGAGAATAATGTCAAGGCAGGCTGCTGCTGAAAGAGAGAAAAGGGCAGTTATCATAAAAAGCGAAGGCGACCGAGATGCTGCCAAAAACCTTGCAGCAGCTGCGACTGTAATGGCAAAGTCAAAAGGCGCAATGCAGCTTAGGACACTGCAGACTCTGGACGGGCTTGGACCTACAGCCAGCAACACAGTTGTGATGGCACTGCCAGTTGAAGTCATGGAATTTTTCCAGAAACTGACTAAGAAGGAATGATTTGGAGGCAGAAGTTAAAGGGGGGTAAGTTAGTTATTGAGAAGGATTGAAAAATGAAAGAGGACACAAAAGAGTTGCTTAAATATATGTGGAAAAAATGTCGTAAATGGGTTATTAGCTTTTCAATAGGAGGAATAATTTATTTTTCTCTTTACTTTACTATATTTAAAGAGGCATGGAAATAATTTTTTTATCCTTTTATATCCATAAGACTTAACAGCCCAAAAAATTTAGAGTAACCTTTATAAACCATCCAATTATTCCATTCATTGAAAGATAGCTCGGTGAAAGCTTGGCTATACTGGATGAAAATACGTTTTTCTCCAGATTTTAAAATAACTAAATTCAAACAAAATGGCACGCATGCACTCTAGGAAGAAGGGAAAGCACGGCTCGAAGAAGCCTGTAAAGAAGACAGCCCCTTCATGGATAAGGTACAAGGCAAAGGAAGTTGAGCTTTTGATAGCAAAGCTTGCCAAGGAGGGCAAGACTGCATCCCAGATTGGGATTCTGTTCAGGGATGTCTATGGAATCCCGAGCATATCGGCATTATGCGGCAAGTCAGTAGGCGAAATTCTTGGCGAAAAAAAAGCCCTTCCGGAAGTGCCCGAAGACCTGACTTCATTGTTCAAGAGGTACGCTGCGATAAAAAAGCACCTTGACTCAAACAAGAAAGACGAAACGGCAAAGCGCGGCCTGCTTCTGACAGAGTCAAAAATAGGAAGGATTGTAAAATACTACAAAAGAACAGGAAGAGTTTCTGAGACATGGAAGTTTGACCCTGAAAGAACCGGGTTTTTCGCTACGGAATGACCGAACTTGTCATTTCCCTTATCTTCTCCACAACCTCATTTATCAGGTAATCGGGAGTTGAAGCTCCTGCTGTAACGCCGATTTTTTCCTTTCCCTTAAACCATTCCTTCTGCAATTGATGCCCTGATTGTATAAAATGGCTTTCAACCCCAAGCTCTTTGCATTTCGCATAAAGCTCCTTTGAGTTGCTTGAGTTTTTGCCCCCTATTACAATAACTATATCAGACTCCTTCGCAATCTCCTCTGTGCCAGACTGCCTCTGCTTTGTCGGGTTGCAGATGGTGTCGACATAGCCGTATTTTATATCAAGGTTTTTCATGCTCAGCGGAATCTCGGCAAATTTTCCAGCCAAGGCTTTGTTTATATTGTCAATCAGTTTTTTATACCCATAAACCGACATTGTTGTTTGGGATATTACTGCAACCTTGCCAAAATTGTTTTTGGTTATGTAATCAACAGCCAAATCCGATTGCTCAGGCTCTTCAACTATGAAAGTGCCTTTTCCTTTGAGATGGTAGCTTGTGCCTATTGCCTCTGGATGGTCTCTTTTTCCAAACAGGATTACTTCATATCCGCTATTCTTCAGCTTTATTGCAACATTGTGAACCAGGGTAACCAAGGGGCATGTCGCATCGTTCAGGTTATTTCCTTTTGTTATTGATTTCTGCCCGAGAAGCTGGTATGTCGTGCCGGGCTCGCCGTGCGCCCTTAATACAGTCACGGCATTTTCAGGAATTTCATTTATGCTTTCAGCAAAAATTATTCCCTTGCCTTCAAGGTTTTTAATGACTTGCTCATTGTGGACAAGCTGCCCGTAGACATAAGTTTTTTCTTTATTTTTTTGCGCAACTTCCTCTGCAATCTCTATGGCTTTTTTTACCCCAAAGCAGAATCCTGCGTGCTTTGCAACTTTGATTTCCATTTTATTTGTTTGATGTTTCTGCATTATGCGGCTTTTGGCTATCCGGGTTCTTTTTTTCCTGCTTTTCCATCTTCTCCTCTCTGGACAATTTCCACTTATTGTGCCTATCCTTTAATGATAGGTACACCAGCAGGACTGCCAGCAGCAAAAGCACTGACAGCACTATGTAGCCTATTGCCATTGCCGCATAATTAAGGTATTTTAACAGCATAAAACCCCCAGAAAGAGTGCTATTCACTCTAGTGATTTAAATAGTTTTTGTCAAAAAAACAAACGGATAGTCATATTGTATCTTGAAAAATGCCTCCCTTGCCTCGTAAATGCTGTTGAAAACCCCGAAAACAGTCGGTCCTGAGCCTGAGACAATCGCGTTCAGCGCGTCATTCTTCAGCAGGCTGTTTTTAATGTCTGCAACAATCTTGTACCTTTTTGCCACAATCGGCTCGAAGTCATTATGCAGGTTGTTTGCTATTTCTTTGATGTCCTTTTTTTCTATTGCCTTTACAAGAGCTTTAATGTCGGCTTTTGTCTTTATTTTAGGCTTTTGCCTGTCAAATGCGGAGTAAGCCCATTTTGTTGAAACCCTGAATCCGGGGTTGATAAGCACTATGTTTATGCTGAATGACTTCTTTATCCTTTTTATCCTGTCGCCGATGCCCTCCACCAAAGCTGCATTCTCGCCTATGAAGAAAGGCACGTCAGAGCCAAGCTGGGCAGCCAAATCAATCAATTGCTTTTCTTTAAGCCTTAGGCTCCAAAGCTTGCTCAGATTCATCAAGGTGGTGGCTGCATCAGAGCTTCCGCCTCCCAAGCCGGCCTCTATAGGCACGTTCTTCTCAATAAAAATTCTCGCACCTTGTTTTGCCTTGAACTTCTTTTTCAAAAGCAGTGCTGCCTGGTATGCAAGGTTGTTCTCATTTTCAAGCTCCTTGTTTGTGCATTCAACTATGATTTTGTCCTCACTTAAGGACTCAACTTCTATGCTGTCGCTCAGCTCTATCTTCTGCATTACTGATTGTATCTGATGGTAGCCGGAGCCCAGCCTCCTGCCTATCTTCAAGTAAAGGTTGATTTTTGCATATGATGGGATTCTCATAAAGAAAAGGTAGAAGCAATGGTATTTAATATTTGCTGATTTTTGGTTATATTTTGTTTTACCTAAAATTAAGTTGGCTTATGTTACTATAACAACCCTAAAGTATAGTTATTAACATCTATGACTTCTGCCTTAGGATTCTTTTGTTTAATCATTTTAGCTGTTGAACTGGATCTTCCATTATTTGCTTTGTCGCCGATAACAATGTATACTTTAATTCCCATCTCATCAAGCGTGTCAAGGGTGTCTTTCCACATAATTGGCATTGTAAGATGCCCGACAAGCTCTGGCTTGATTTCATGTTTATATTGCAACACCTTTCCTGTTGTGTTTGCTATGATTGAGAATTCAGGATCTGTGTATTGCACGCTGTCAAGTGCTGGCTGGAGTCCCCCTACAACAGGTTTCATATGGGGAGTGTGAAAAGGCCCTTGCACTCCTTTAAGATTTATTGCTGTGGTACTGCCATCGAAAAAAGCCACTGCCTTATCAAGGCCGTCTTTTGGGCCGCCTATTGTGATATGGTCATGGCTGTTTACAGCAGAAAGATGTACACCATATTTCTTCTTAAGATTATCCTCAACTTCTTTTATCCTGCCATACGGATTTCCGCCAATAAGAGCTACAAGCCCGCCACCGACAGCCTCTGAAACCTCGTTCATGAGCCTTCCTCTTGGTATTAATATGCTTATCGCGTCTTCGAGTCTAAGCGCATTTGCCGTGCTGGCAGCATTATACGTGCCAAGGCTGTAGCCTGCTGCTGCATCTGGTTTTAAGGCTGGCTCTTGTTCTCTAAGCAGCAATGTGAGTAAATGGTTTCTGAAATAAATCGCAATCTGTGCATTATCAGTTCTTGAAAGATCAGCCTTCCTCAGGTAATCTTTAAAAACAGGAGGTGGAATACCGAAAGCTTTCGCTGCAGCATCATAAACAGGTTTTAATGAAGGAATGCCCAGCAGCCCTTCAAACATATCATGACTATGTGAACCCTGCCCGGGATAGATTAACGCCACTTTATCCATAAAATCACCTAAAATGCCTTAACACGTCCCCTTTATAAATTTTACTATTTTGTAGTTGTAACAAAAAACCTTGTTCAAAGAATGCATAGGCATAGGGTTTAAACTGGTTTTTTAAATGTTATCCCTTAATGTAATGGCAGCAAACCCCTGAATCCCTTCCCCTCTGCCGAAAGCCGTCAGCTTTTCCCCTGAAGTGTATGCAATGCCAATCCTTTCTTTTTCAAGCTTTAGTATTTTAGACAACGAATCCTTGATTTTGTTGGTATGCGGCTCGAGTTTTGGCTTGCTGGCTTCTATCATGATGCTGACATTATTCAATTCCAGATTTTTTTGTTTTAATTTGTTTAAAATCACTTTCAGGTACTCTTTGCTGTCAGCAATGCCTTTTCTGCACATTTCATCAGAGTAATAGCCAAGGCTCCTTTCCCCGATTGCAGTGCTTATAGCATTGAACAATGCGTGCAAAATAACATCGCCATCTGAATCTGCCTCCAATCCTTTTTCATCTGGTAAAATATAGCCGCCTAAAATTAACTTTTTGTTTTTATTATTTGAAAATCTGTGGTTGTCCTGCCCGAAGCCTATCCTAAACCCAGCATTGTTCCTTTTCATCAGAATTGCCTCTGCAATTTTCAAATCTTCATAAGTTGTAATTTTTATATTTTCGTAAGAGCAAGGTACGATTTTGACTTTTTTGCCTAAAGCCTCAACCAAAGAAACATCATCAGTAACTTTCAGATTTTTCTTTTTTGCATTTTTGAAAGCTTCAATAAACAGCCCGTACTGGATTGCCTGGGGAGTCTGGACTTGATAAATATCCTTTCTGTCAATTGTTTTCTCAACAAAATCATTGCTTATTTTTTTGATTGTGTCCTTCAGCGGGAAGCCTGAAACTGCTGCGCCGTATTTTTTCGCTGCATTTATGCATTCAACAATTTCATTTTCCTTTACTAATGGGCTGCTTCCGTTATGCACGACAATAACGTCATCATTTTTAGCGTTTTTGATAGAAATCAATCCTTTATGAACAGAATCCTGCCTCTCTATGCCGCCTTCAGCAATTTTTTTAATCTTGTTGAAATTATATTCTTGCTTTATTTCATTGATTTTTTTAATGTCATTTTTTTGCGCAACAACAATTATCTCATCAATTAAATTGCATTCCTGAAAATTTTTAATAGTGTAATAAATCATCGGCTTACTTATTAATGGAAGAAATACTTTGTTAATGCTTTTTTTCATCCTTCTGCTTTTCCCTGCAGCAACAATGATTGCGAAGTTCATTTTTAGAAAATTTCAAATAAAGATAATATCAATTCTCGACAGCCATTTCTTCTTCTATTAGGTTATTAGTTTCTTCTTTTATTTTTCTGTCAGTTTCAAGAATCTCATTTAAGTTGGGATTTTTTATCATTTTATGCTCGTCCATCATTTTTCTTATCAGCCTTGGAATGTCCAAAAACCTTATTTTATTTTCGAGAAAAGCATAAACTGCAGTTTCATTTGCAGCGTTCATCACAGCAGGCAGTGTTCCTCCGGCATTTCCGGCCTCATAGGCATACTTCAAGCACGGAAACATTTCAAAATCAGGCTCTTTGAAATCAAGCGATTTTATTTTTGCTAAATCCAATTGCAGGTTGTTGCTTTGAAACCTTTTGGGATAGCTCAAAGCGTATTGTATAGGAATTTTCATGTCTGGAATTCCGAGCTGCGCAATTACAGACTTGTCGGCAAACTCGACAAGGGAATGCACAATGCTCTGGGGATGAATCACAACTTTGATTTTCTCGTAATCAATACCATAAAACCAGTGCGCTTCTATAACCTCAAACCCCTTGTTCATCAATGTTGAGGAATCAATTGTTATTTTACTGCCCATGCTCCAGGTCGGATGTTTTAATGCATCTTGCGCACGAACATTTTCAAGCTGCTCTTTTGCGTAATTCCTGAACGGGCCGCCTGAGCACGTGATTGTTATCTTATTGACATCTTTCAAATTTTCCCCATTAAGGCACTGGAAAATCGCACTGTGCTCGGAGTCAATCGGCATCAATGCAATATTGTTTTTCTTGGCTTCTTCCATGATTACAGAGCCAGCTGCAACAAGAGTTTCCTTGTTTGCCAATGCAATGTTTTTTTTGGATTTTATTGCATTATAAGTCGGCTCTATGCCAATGCTTCCAACCAAAGCATTTACAATAGTGCCAGATTCGCTTAAAGTTGCAATCCGATTCAATCCTTCTATCCCGGAATACACTTGGCACGGCGAGAAGTTCAGCAAGTCATCAACCTTGCTTTTGTCCATTATTGCAGCTGCCTTTGGCCTGAACTCCTTGATTTGCTTCAGCAGCAATTCAGAATTCTTGTTTGCTGTCAATCCAACTATCTTAAATTCATTAGGGAACTGCCTGACTATTTCCAGAGTTTGGGTGCCGATGCTGCCTGTGCTGCCTAAAATAGAGAGGTGTTTCATTTTAATTGCCATTGCTGGCTATTTCATTTATCTCCTTCATAAGAACATCATAAATCTCATTGTCATTTATCCTTTTCACAATTTTGCCTTCTTTGTACAATAGATGATTTCCCGGAGCGCCGACAATCCCTATGTCAGCCTTTCTTGACTCGCCTGGCCCATTAACAGCACATCCCATGATTGCAACCTTTATCGGCTTTTTTACCATTTCAGTTGAATTTTCCAATTGCTCAACTAGTTTAATCACATCAACCTCTGTCCTTGCGCATGTTGGGCAGCTTGTAACCTGCACGCCTTCATTTCTCAAGCCCAAACTTCTTAAAATAAGCTTTCCAATCTTGACTTCCTCTTTTGGCTCGTCGCTTAATGAAACCCTTATTGTGTCGCCAATGCCCTCTGCAAGCAGCATTCCCATGCCAATTGCCGACTTCACAGTACCCGGAATTTTTGAGCCTGCTTCTGTAACTCCAAGATGCAAAGGATAGTCGGTTTTTTCCGCAAACAGCTTATATGCCTTCACCATTCTGGGAACATCAGATGCTTTCAATGAAACAATTGTATTGTAAAAATCCAAGTCCTCAAGAATTTTGACATGCCTCATTGCGCTCTCAACCATTGCTTCGGGAGCATAGCCATACTTTTCAAACAAGTCCCTTTCAAGAGAGCCAAGGTTAACGCCAATCCTCATAGGAACTTGATAATTTTTGCATGCATTTACAACCTGCTGAACCTTGTCAGAATTTCCTATATTGCCTGGGTTGATCCTTAACTTATCAACATATTTCACAGCTTCCAATGCAATCCTGTAGTCAAAATGAATGTCAACAATAAGCGGAATGCTGATATTCTCCTTAATTTCTTTCAATGCCTTTGCCGCTTCCATCGTAGGGGCAGAAACCCTCACAATGTCGCATCCAACATCTTCCAGGCTATGAATCTGCTCAATTGTCGCCTTAAAATTGGTTGTATCAGTTGTCGTCATTGACTGGACTGTTATCGGCGCATCTCCCCCAATGTGCAATTTTCCGACTTTTACTTTGCGTGATTTTCTTCTTTCAGTCATTTTATTCCAAATAAGCATTGCACTTATAGCACCAGATAAAATCATAATCACAATGAATCGTCTTTATTATCGGATGCCCTGTTTTCTTGGAATGCTCTGTGTCATGAGAGTTGTGGGACTCGCAGCAGCCAACAAAGCCGCACGAAGTGCATATGCGCAAATGCTCCTTATCTCCGCAAACCTCGCATTCTTTTTTACTTGATTTTGTTACTTTTATCTCTTTGTTGTGAGGGCATTCCGACTTTCTCATTTTTGGATGGAGTTCGTGCGGCATTTTATTTTCTGTTTAATATTTCTTGTATTGAATTTTTTATGCTTTCCCTGTCAATTCCTGCAAGCTTCTTCTGTATGTCGGGCTTGCCGTGCTCTATGAAATCATCAGGAATTCCAATCATTTTTACATTTGATTTTATTTTATTTTTATTTAACAACTCCAAAACAGCGCTTCCAAAGCCGCCATTTAAAGTTCCTTCTTCCAGTGTTATTATATTTTTTATTTTCCTTGCGTGCTTCAAAATCAACTCCTCGTCAAGCGGCTTTGCAAATCTTGCATTTATTATTGTTGCATTGCACTTAATCTCCTGAACAACGTCAATTGCATCGTACAAAATGGGCCCGACGCCCAAAATAAGCAAGTCTTTTCCTTCCTTAATCACTTCTGCTTTTCCGATTTCAATTTTTTTCAATTCAGAGTCCAAGCCAACTCCGACTGCATTTCCCCTAGGGTACCTTATTGAAACAGGACTTTTCAGCAAAGTTGCAGTATAAAGCATGTGCTGTAGCTCGTTCTCGTCCTTTGGCACCATTATTGTGATGTTAGGGATTGCCCTGAAGTAAGCAATGTCAAAAGGGCCGTTATGGGTTGGCCCATCGTCTCCGACAAGCCCTGCCCTGTCCAATGCAAATATAACCCCAAGATTTTGCAGGCAAACGTCATGTATGATCTGATCATAGGCTCTTTGCAAAAATGTTGAATAAATCGCGCATACAGGCTTCATGCCTGCAATTGCCAAGCCTGCTGCAAAAGTCACTGAATGCTGCTCTGCAATCCCAACATCAATGGTTCTTTCGGGAAAATGCTTCTCGAACTTGTTCAACCCTGTCCCTGACTTCATAGCAGCCGTGATTGCAACAATCCTTTTGTCGTCTTCCGCAATCCTTATCAATGCATTTGCAAATGCATCCGTGTAAGTCATCTTTGCTGTTGCCACATACTTCTGCCCGTTTATCGGGTCAAAAGGCGACATGCCGTGGAACTTGTCGGTGTCTTTCTCTGCAAAAGCGTAGCCCTTGCCTTTTTCCGTCTTTACGTGAAGCAGGACAGGCCCTTCCAGATTCTTGACATTCTGCAGCGCAGGAATAAGCTCATCAAGGCTGTGCCCGTCTATTGGCCCGAAGTACTGGAACCCCATGCTTTCAAAGAATATGCCCTCGTTTGTGATTGTCCTCAGCCTCTCCTGCACCTTGAAAACCCTGTCAATCTCTTCCTTTCCTATGCCCGGTATTTTTTCGAGCAGCTCCCTTGTCCTTTTTCTCAGTTCAAAATACCCCGGCTTCAGGACAATCTTGTTCAAGTAGCTTGAAATGGCGCCTACATTCGGCGAGATTGACATCCTGTTGTCGTTCAAAACAACCAAGATGTTTGTTTTTGAGTAGCCTGTATTGTTCAGCCCCTCAAAAGCCAAGCCTGCTGTCAAAGCCCCGTCTCCAACAATTGCAACAACCTTGTGCTTTTGGCTTTGATAATCCCTTGCTTTTGCAATTCCCAAAGCTGCCGATATTGCTGTTGAAGCATGCCCTGCCCCAAAGACATCATATTCCGACTCCGCAATGTTGCAGAAGCCGCAAACTCCCTTGTACTGCCTCAAAGTGTGGAAATTGTTTTTTCTTCCTGTGACAAGCTTGTGGGGATAGCTTTGGTGCCCTGTGTCTATCACTATCTTATCGTAAGGCGCGTTAAAGACATAATGGACTGCTAAAGTGAGCTCAACCGCCCCCAAAGGTCCTCCAAGATGCCCGCCGTTTTTTGACACAACTTCTATTATTTTGTCCCTTATTTCCTGGGAAAGCGCTTTTAGCTGTGATTTGCTTAATTTTTTCAGGTCTTTCGGGAAATTCACCCTATTCAGAATGCTCACCTTCTTTTGCTGCCTGACTTGGGCTTGGACACTTTGCCCGAAAAGCATGCTTTGCGATTTCTTCGAAGAGAGCAGGTTCTTTAGAGACTTGTCTTTTTTCATCAAACACAGGTTCTTTAGAGACTTGTCTTTTTTCATCAAACACCCCTTAAGGCTCGTAGGTTTTCAGAGGTTTATAAAGGTTTTTAATTTAGGGGCTTTGCACAAGATAGTGTTGCATAATCATTTGGTTTTGCCATTTTCTTAATTTTGTTGCGTTTTGTTTGGTATTTTAGGGTTTTATAGGCAGGCTCTTTATATAGGAAAATCGCCGATACTTTTAAATATCGGCTATTCCCTATCTCGTATATTGCGAAATAAACGAGTAGGATAATTCTATTCGTTGGGGGAATTGAAAATGAGAAAAGTAGGTTATTTTATCTTGTTAATGGGGTTTTTAGTAATTCTTGCAGGTTGCAAACAAACACCAACTTTGCCTTACATTGAACCAAGTAGTCCTGTCGAGAATATAATCAAAGCAGAACAGGAATTTAATCTGGAATTTTTTGTTTATAACCCTACTGTGAATACTTTTGTTGGAACTTTAGAATATGAATTTGATAATAAATGTTTGGATATAATGCAGGGCAATTCTAATGAAGTTGAAGTTGCTCCAAATAATAAAAAAGGAATAGTAAAAGATTTTGCATATGGGGAAAGGGAATACATGAGTCCAAATAATTATAGGGTAAGTATGGTAATTGAAAAGTGTTTTCAAACAAGCCTCCCTATTTCTGTATCCTTATATGACAAGAGCAAACTTATACGGGATAAAAAAACGTTTTTCCTCACTATAACAGAGTAAGATGGCAAAGAAAAAAGGGAAAAAACATTCCCCTTATTTTTGGCTTGTTTCTGTCATAATACCTTTAGTTGCGTTTATAGCTGGAAATCTTACGCCAAGTATAGGAACTTTGAATAATAATGGAGTAAAATTTTTAGGATATAAATTTTCTACATTTGAATTTTCTGATGGACGTTTTGACACGGAGTTTTGGTATCCTCAAAATCACACAAGGGTTATTTCAATTTCCAATAAGGCTGGATTTGGGCTTAAACCTTATCTTGTTATGGAATTGATACCTTATGATTCTGAAATACAAATTAAATGTCATCAACAAATTTCTAAAGAAGATTGTTTTGAAGGATTTATATTGTCAGATATAGCTACATTACAATTTGATATTGAAGTAGGAAAGCCAAGCCAAAAGAATTATCGGCTATGTTTACGTGTGGTTGATGATAGGACTAATAAACAAAATAACTATCGAGAAAATTGTTATGATTTACTTATGAAAGAGAAGCCAAAGTAACCTAAATCCCATATAGCCAACTAATAATATCCAAAGAACTGCATAAACATTTCCTTTTAACATTTCTTTTGTAAACATACCAATAAGAAAGAATGTTATTGGCAAAATAATATATTTTTCCATTTTAGCCTCCCAACTATCCCTTCTTATTTGTAATGTTGTTAGGGATAGTAGTGGGAAATATATATTTTGAAGTATCTATGTTTTCCGAAACATTTATAAATAAGTAATGCTTACTAATGCGTATGGATAAGCAGAAATACGAAAGGCTCAATATAACTTTGCCTGCGGATTTGTTGGAAGAATTTAACAAATACTGCGAAAGAGAGGGCATGATGTTGAGTTCTCGTATAGCTGTCTTAATCAGAAAGGATTTAGAAAACAAGAAAAAATAAGTGAGCAATAGGCTCTTGTGAAGCCTACTGCTCGGAGAACCAAAATGGCTACGAACCAAATCAGTCCCATAGTGGAAAAGGAGTTAAAATATAAAAATGCTTCGGAGCAAATGCGTGTTGTAAGGGCATACGCAATAATTTCTAAAGGCGATACGCCAAAACAAATAAACAAGGAAACCTATATCGTGCCTTCTCAATCTGGAAATGGGGAGTATAAAGTTACTAAAAACGGAAAGTGGAAATGCACTTGCCCTGACTTTGCCGAAAGGCAAATGAACTGCAAGCATATTCACGCTGTAAAATTATTTCTTGGATTAAAGGAAAAAGTGAGACGGGATAATCTACAATATGCGGAAAAGGAGAAGCCAAATTGTTCTTATTGCAAATCTGATAAGGTTATCAAGTGGGGCAAGAGATATGGCAAAGACAGAGTTAAGCAGATTTACAAATGCAATGGCTGTCAAAGGTTTTTTATCGAGGAAAAAGACTTTCAAAAGTTGAAAGGCAATGCACGAATAACAACCTTAATGCTTGACCTTTACTTTAAAGGAATTTCCTTGAGGAAAATAAGCGACCACTTAAATCAATTTTATGATTTAGAGATTAATGCAAGCAACATATTAAGGCGAATACAAAAGTATTCTATCGTGATAAATGATTATGTGAAAACTTTACAACCCGAAGTTTCTGAATTGTGGCGAACTGACGAGATGAAAATACAGGCTGGCGGTAAATGGAGATGGCTTTGGAATGTTATGGATGATGAAACAAAATATCTTATTACAAGAAAAGTAACCGACAAGCGAATGATAAGGGATAGTGCAAAGGTGTTGAGAACTGCAAGAGAAACCGCAGGAAAACACCCGACTTTCATAATAACGGATGGTTGCGTTTCGTATTCCAAAAGCATTAAGTTGGCTCTTGGAAATACAAACCATATAAGGCTTACTTCCATAACTGACAAGAGGACAAATAATAATGTTATGGAAAGACTGAACGGAACGATAAGGGAACGCTTGAAAGTTATGAGAGGATTGCAGAATAAGGAAACTGCCGACTTAATGACAGAAGCGTTTGGGAATTATTATAACCACATTAAGATACATTCCAGCTTGGGAACAACGCCAGCAATGAAAGCTGGAATAAAAGGAACGATTGAGGGCAATAGGTGGATGGAATTGTTAAAGAAAAGCTTTAAATGAATGCTTCAAAAATCTTTTTATCAGTATGTTTTATTTTTATGTTATAATGAATTTCATCTGTCTTATGTTGTCTCTTTAGTTCTTCATTGAAGCTAAAGTCCAATACTGCCTTAATGACTTTAGATGATTGAGGCATTAACTGAAAGGGTATTTTTAATCCCACTATATTATGCCTATAAACCCCATGCCCTGCCGTATTAGGTATAGAGTCTTTTGAAATTTCAAAGAGGGCATCATTTGGTTTAAATCCCCACTCTGTACTAAATTCAATTTCTTTAATCGTAGTAGGTTGTTTTCCCGTATTATTTAAATAAAAAATAAAAATAGTAGATTTTCCGTCATTATCGAAATGGGAAGAGTGTTTTTCTACATAAAGTATTGGTTTGTCTTTCATCCATACATGGATTGAAATCCATAACCCAATTATTGAAATTATAATTGCCAATAATTCTCCTAATTCTATGTATTTTAATATTATATCAAACATACGTAAATGTAGTTAATATCCCATTTAAAAACTTTGGTGTTTAAAAAAAAGAGCCTGCCTCGCCAAAACAGAGGTTTTCTGCTTTGGGAAACCCATAAGGTTGATTTATTCCAGAGTGCTAACTATTGGGGTTTAAGTGCCAAAAGAAGCCTCTCTGGTGATTTGTGAGTGTGAACAAATGAAACGCAACGGGAAGCCTGCCAAATGAATACGCAACAGAATCTTGCACAATAACATTTAAAAACCCATTAACATTCCACCCTTGTATTACCCGATTAAGACTACCAGATAGATGCATGCGACAACGTTCGCATGCTCGCAT
>JAGVXS010000082.1 GCA_018303685.1 Candidatus Woesearchaeota archaeon | reverse complement strand
TTTCTTCAGGGCTAATGTGAAGGGTAAGGCTCTTCAACTTGGCTTGAAGGGCTATGCAAAAAATCTTCCTGACGGGAATGTTGAGGTTGTTGCAGAAGGCAATGAGGAAAAGATAAAAGAATTAGTTGACTTCATAAAAAAAGGCCCTGGCATTGCAAGCGTTACTGGAATTCAGGCTAAGCACAAAGAACCAGAAAACTTTAAAAACTTTGAGATAAGACATCAATAAAAATGGGGTGGAAAAATATTATTCTGTTTGCGGCATTATTGCTTTTTACAGCTGCCTGTGCGCAGCAGGCTCAAACAGGACAGCCACAGCCTACCGAGAAGAATGTTGATGCGCTGAAGAATGGAGACACTTCTGGAATCGTAACAGGAGATGTCGTTTATTTTGGAAATTCAAAGGGATTTCTCGCAAAGCCGAAAAAGGAAGGCATTTATCCTGCTGTTGTCATGATACATGAATGGTGGGGGCTGAATGATAACATCAAGGAAATGGCAAGAAGCCTTGCAGCAGAAGGATATGTTGTTCTGGCAGTTGACCTGTACAATGGAAAGGTTGGCAAAAATTCTACAGAGGCAGGGCAGTTGGCCGGCGCAGTGCGAAGCAACCCAGCAGAAGCAATACAGAATATGAAAGCTGCTGTGCAGTACCTGAAGAATCTGGAAAATGTTGATGACAATAAAATCGCTTCAATGGGATGGTGCTTTGGAGGAGCTATGTCATTGCAGCTGGCTCTGAACGAAAAGCTTGCAGCAACTGTCATTTATTACGGCAATTTGGAGACAAATGCCACAAAGCTTTCTGTCATCAAATGGCCCATTTTGGGGATTTTTGGAAGCAAGGACACTTCAATTCCGGTTGAAACGGTCAAGAAATTTGAAGCCGCTCTCAATGAAGTTGGCATTGAGAACGAAATACACATTTACGAGGGAGTCGGGCATGCTTTTGCAAACCCTTCAGGAATGAACTATGCTCCTGAGCAGACAAAGGATGCGTGGGAGAAGACGTTAGAGTTTTTGGAGAGGGAGTTGAAGAAAACTAAGAATGAAACAGAGCAATCTGAACAGAAAATGTTAACTTCAATACCAGATGAATGGAAAATTTGTGAGGTGGATTCGGATTGTGTTGAAACACAAAGCGGACGATGTCCTTGTTCAAGTAGTGGTGGCCAAACTGCTATAAATAAAAAATATTTAGATTTATGGATTCAAAATTTAGAAAAATTTGGTCCCACTGAGTGTTTAACAGTAGACAAATGTTTTAAAGCAACTCCAAAATGTGTTGATAAGAGATGTAAATTAGTTTGAAATTAATAAAATCCATATAAAAAACTAAAACTCCGTCAACTTCTTTTCTGTATTGCTTTTTACAATCGTTGTATTACCTTCATCCCCGCCGGCAGTCTTCTCCACAATAATGAACCTGTTCTTCTGCAGCTTGTCAATCTTCCTCTGGAACGACTTATAAACTAAGTTGCCTCCATTGCTTTGGTATAATTTGAAAAGCTCGCCTATCATTTTGCCTGAGTTGTTTTTCACCAAATCAAGAATCATCTGCTCGTCAGAGGCAAGCTCGCTCGGGTTTTTAATGCTGAAGTCCCTTATTTTTTCAAGCGCCTGCTGTGCATGCTCAAGCAATATTTTTCTTGAGGATTTGTCCTCTGCAATCAATCCAGCCTGCTTCATTAAATACAATCCCGTCCTTATGTCCTGCATCTCGGCTGTTTTTTTTGCTATCAGCTCAAATGCGCTGCTGTCCCACACATTAGCATGGAAAGCATATTCCATTCTTTGCTTTAAAATGCCTTTTGTTTCCTCATAATTGTAAGGCCTGAATTCCAAAATCTCGGGCATCAGCCTTGACTTGATTCTTTCATCAAGCCCTGCAATCCAGTCCTTGTAGTTTGTTATAACCACTATTGCCTTTCTTGCTATATCTTCCAGCACCATATAAATAAAATCCAGGTCTTCCAGCTTGTCAGCCTCGTCAAATACAAAAACAACAGATTTCTTGTTTAAATTCTGCCTTATCCACCTGAAAAGCTCCTCTGTTTTCTTGTTTTGGACGAACTTGAAGTCCATCAGGCTGCATATCTCAAGGATTATCTTATAGGTAGTGTTGTTCTTCCAGCAGTTTATGTAGATTGGCACTATATCGTCTGTCTCGTCCTCAATCTCGTTCAACAAATGCCTGCATGCAATTGTTTTTCCTACTCCAGGCTGGCCATGCACAAATATGTGCCTGCCTGTTTTCTCTTGAAACAGGGGCTTTATGCATGCTGCAATCATTCCCTGCTCTTTTTCCCTGTAGCGGATAGGCTTTGGAATAAAGGAAAAGTCCAGCGGAACATCGCTTTGATTCTTGAACAGGCTTTCAGAGCTTCCCAAAATGTCCTTGAACATTCCACCCATATCAAAGATAGAATTTTGATGGTTTATATAGATTTTGGTTGTTGGTTTGTTTTAATTGAACTTAATATTTCAATCCGCCTTCGGCAGAATTATCTGTTTTAATAATTTAATATCTTTCAATCCGTCGCCTGCGGCGACATTTAGTTACTGCGCCTCGGACAATCCGCTGTGGAGGTTGCTTATCTTGTGCCCCTCCTCGGCGCAAATTACTTGAAAATCTGCGATTTTCAAGTTCCCGCGAATCTTTGATTCGCTTGACATTGGGACTGCAAGGCGTACTTTCCTGAGCTGGGCTCCCATTTTTGCAGAATTTATGGTGCAAACTTAATGCAGCCCCGCACTGATTGCAGTATTTGGTGTTTGATTGCTGATGAACTGCTTTGTGATGGGCAGTTTCTTTTTTTGTTGTCCTGTTTTTTACCAGATTGAATATTAGTTTAAGAATGCCAATAAAAACAAAAATAAATCCAACATAGAAGAAAAAGACCAGTTTTTCATAATCCAGCTTGTATGAAGCAATTGAAATAAATAATCCGACAATTACATAAATCAGCCAGTGTATTTTTGCCATTTTAGTTTGATTTCCCAATAACTTTCTTTCCCATGTACTTCTGAAGCACAGTCGGCACTTTTATCGTCCCGTCTTTCTGCTGGTAATTCTCGACAATCGCCCTTATTGCCCTGCCTGTTGCGATTGCAGTGCTGTTCAAAGTATGCACATGCTCTTTCTCCTCGCCTTTCCTGTACTTTATATTCAATCTTGTCGCTTGGTACGAAGTGCAGTTAGAGCAGCTTATTACTTCCCTGTATAAATTCTCGCGTGGAAACCAAGCCTCTATATCATACTTTTTTGCAGCAACAATCCCAATGTCGCCTGTGCAGATGTTCACAACCCGATAAGGAATTTTTAATTGCTGGAACAATTCCTCTCCGTTGCTTAAAAGCTCATCATGGAATTTCAAGCCTTTTGTGTCAATGCTGTGGCTTCCAAGCTCCTTCCTGAAGCAGGGGGAATACCCGGCAAATTTAATCGGCAATTTTTTTTCATCAAGAGTTTCGTTCATGAGCATTGCAGCAATAGGATGCTCTGAAGTTGCAATGAGCAGCAAATCCTCGCCATCTACCTTGTACATCATTGTTTCAAAGTCCTTCAAGTCTGTTACGCCCTCGTACGGCTTTCTCCTGAGCATCAATGGGGGCTCTACAAGAGTGTAGCCTTTCTTGGCTAGAGAATCAACAGCAAAATTCACAAGAGCCATTTCAAGCCTTGCTATGTCGCCCATAAGATAATAAAATCCATGCCCTGAAACCTCAGCAGCCTTCTCGAAATCAGCCAAGCCAAGCTCCTGCAAAAGCTCTCCATGGGGCTTCAATTCAAAGCTGAATTTTGGCTTTTCGCCCCAGGTTTTTACAACAGCGTTGTCGTTGGAGTCCTTGCCAACTGGCACAGACTCGTGCAGAATGTTCGGAATCCTCATCAAATAATATTCAATCTTGTTTTTTAGCTCTTCAATCCTTTCATCGCTTTGCTTTATTTTTTGAGGCAGCTCCTTTGCCTCTTTTATTTTTTCCTTTAGGTCCTTGCCTTGCTTTTTCAGCTTGTTTATCTCGTCTGTTATCTCGTTTCTTCTCTGCCTGAGGCTCTGGTTTTCCTGCAATGACTTCTTCTGCAAGTCCTTCCTTACAATGCCAGGATGCTCGCGAATGAATCTTATGTCAAGCATAACCAAAGAGTTCGCTGGAATGTATAAAAAGGTTGCGGAAGGGAAAAGAATATAAAGACGTGTTTTCAGGAATTAACAAGGTATTTAGTGTTTACAAGATGTCACAACCAGAATTAAGGCAAGACCCAATAACGGGCATTTGGGTTATTGTGTCAGAAGGGAGAGGTGACAGGCCTGATAAATTTGCACGGCCTAATGGTCATGTTACTCTTCCCAATCACGATCCGAAATGCTATTTTTGCCCAGGTAACGAGCATTTGACACCTCCGGAGGTTGAAGCTTATCGTGATTCTAACAATTCCAGTGTTTGGTGGACTCGAACGGTTCCTAATAAATTTCCAGCACTTTCTTTAGAAGCAAGAGCAGACCAAAATTTATTAATTAAGGATGGAATGTTCATCAGGACAGGAGGCTATGGAAACCATGAAGTAATAATAGAAGACCCGTTGCATAATCGGGACATCCCTGAAAGGCCTTCGGATTTGATTAGGGAGATGTGGTGGATGTTGAGGGACAGACTTACTTATAATCATTCAAAGGGCTTAGAAAATGTAGTAGTTTTTAAAAATAAGGGTGAAGAGGCTGGTGCATCTGCAGAACATCCTCATTCTCAATTAGCCGCTTCTTTCACTCATTTACAGCAGCTTAGTAAGGAGATTGAAGGTTCTCAACGATATTTCTCCCTGGACAATTTTATGGATAAAAAAAGACAATGCGTATATTGTGACATGGTACACCAGGAATTAGAAAAAGGAGTTAGAATAATTGCTGAAAACCCATATTTTATTGCATTTTTGCCATTTGCTTCAAGAGTGCCATTTGAAACATGGCTCGTGCCAAGAAACCATAAATCAGATTATACTCTCATTACTTCAGAAGAGGCAACTTCATTAGCCGATGTAACAAAAAAAGTTTTCCAAAAATTACGTGGAGTTTTAAAGGATTTTGACTATAATATGGTGCTTCACTCTACACCATTAAATACCGGCGTCCAAGAATCTTATCATTATCATATTGAAATTATACCCAGAACAACCAAAATCGCTGGCTTTGAATTGGGTGCTGGAACGTACATTAATACAATATCGCCAGAACGAGCAGCACTACATCTGAATTCGTATCGTTAAACCACCAGCCTAATCTTCTCCTTCCTATTCATCGCTTCCATCAGCCTTCTTCCGATGTTGTTGTTTTTCTTTATCTTTATTAAGCCGGTTTTGCCAGTCTTTGCGCTCAGGACAAACTCCTCATTTACATAAATATCAATATCACGGTTC